>JBMCLC010000043.1:0-8198 GCA_048614715.1 Oceanidesulfovibrio sp. | reverse complement strand
GCTTGTTCCGACCAATCCCACAAGGACGTTACGTGAAATCTGTCGTCCGCTTCGCACTCAAACAGACCGTCTTTTTCAATCTGGTCTTCGTGCTGCTCATGGTGGTGGGCGCGTTCGCGCTCGTGAACCTGCCGGTGGAGCGCTACCCGCTGATCAATTTCGGCAAGGTGGTCATCACCACGTATTTCCCAGGCGCCTCCGCCGAGGAGGTGGAGACTCTGGTGACGCACAAGATCGAGGAGGCGCTGGAGGACCTGGAGCATGTGGAGTTCATCCGCTCCACCTCGTATCGCGAGCGGTCGTCCATCCTCGTGAAGTTCGTGGACGACACGGATTACGAGCATCTCTATGACGAGCTGCGATTCAAGATCCTCTCCAGGGTCAACGAGCTGCCCAAGGATATCGACCCGCCCGAATTCGTGAGCATCAAGACTTCGGACTGGCTGCCCGTGGTGGCCGTTAATCTGGCCGGCGACCGCTCCAACCGCGCCCTCACACTAATGGCCGAGGAGATGAAGATCCCCTTGTCGCAGATACCCGGGGTGCAGGAGGTGGAGCTGCGCGGCGAGTACGAGCGCGAGTTCCACGTCTATCTGGACCCCGAGCGCATGATGCGTCTGGGCGTCACGTTCGACGACGTTGTGCGGGCCCTTTCCGAGGCCAACCTCTCCATACCCGCCGGCACCTACGACGACGGCCGCGCGCAGTTCGTGGTCAAGGTGGACGAGCGCTTCCGCGACCGCCAGGACGTGGTGGAGACCATCGTGCGCCGGGACATGGACGGCAGCTTCGTGCGTCTGGAAGACATTATCAGCCGCGCGGAGCTGGCCTACCGCGATCCCTTTGTCATCACCTCGGTCAACGGCCGCGATTCCGTCTCGCTCCAGGTCATCAAGACCGAGGAAGGCAACGCCCTGGACATCAAGCAACGGGTCCTCGAGGTCGTGAACAGTTTTGAGCAGCGCCTGCAAGAAGAAGGCGTGGACGTGGTCCTGACCCAGGATTCCACGGTCTACATCAAGGACGCCATGTCCACCCTGGGCCTGAACCTCCTCGTGGGCGTGTTCCTGGTTTGCGGCATCATCTGGTATTTCATGGGGGTGCGCAACGCCGGCCTCACCACAATCGGCATCCCGTTCTCCTTCCTGGTGACCATGACATTCATGTACTTCACCGGAAACTCGCTCAACGAGATCACGCTTTTCGCCTTTGTGCTCGTCTCCGGCATCATCGTGGACGACGCCATCGTGGTGGTGGAGAACATCTACCGCCACGTCCAGGAAGGATGGCCGCTGCTCAAATCCATCGTGAACGGCACGTCCGAGGTATTCTTGCCCGTCATCTCCGCGACCACGACCACCGTGGCCGCGTTCATGCCCATGCTCATCATGACGGGCACGACGGGCGAGTTCTTCGCGCAGATCCCCATAGCCATCAGCTTCGCCATCCTGGCTTCGCTCATCGAGTGCCTGCTCATCCTGCCCATCCACTACCTCACGCACGGACCGCGCAAGGACGCCAACGTGCCGGACGAGGAAAAGGACAACCTCGTCATCGCCGTCTGCCGGAAGCTGACCGCCGTCGTCACCAGCTTCACGCTCAAGCGGCGCTTCCTCTCGCTGTTTCTGGTGGTGGCCATGTTCCTGGCCTCCATCGCCGTGTTCGGTGTTTCCGTGACGGGCGTCGCGCCGCTCATTCGCATCAAGTTCTTCCCGGATGACTACAACCTCTACTACATCATCGCGGAGGCGCCATCCGCCACGCCGGTGGAGACAGTGGCCCGCAAACTGGAAGACATCTCCCGCTTCGTTATGGCCGACGGACCGGAAATGGCCGAATCCGCCTCGGCATCTGCCGGATTCTTCGTCAACGAGGACTACGAGATGGTCTACGGCGAGAACTACGGCTACGTGATAGTGACCTTGCCGGCCAAGGATATCCGGGACTTCGGCAAAGCCGGGGACGACCCCCTGCTCCACCTGGAGGCCATGCGCCAGCGGGTGAAAGAGGAGTTCGAGAAAGAGGGCTGGCAAATCCTCCTGCGGGCCGAGAAAGGAGGACCGCCAACGGGCAAGGACATCACCGTGCGCGTGCTGGGCCAGAATCCGGAGAACGTGAACGCCCTCTCCGATGCGATTATCAATCTGCTGGGCACTGAAGAGCGGTTCGCGCCCTACCTCACCGAGCTGGGCACGGATCAGGCCCAGCCTGCGCGGGTCTTCGAGCTGGACGTCATCGAGGAGCGCGCCGCCGAGTATGGCGTTTCGCCGCAACGTGTGGCCCGCCTCGCCGCCAGCGTGCTGGACGGCACTTACGTGGGCGAATACCGGCTGACCGACGAGGATGTGGACCTCAAGCTGCGGTTTTCGCCGGAATACCTGGATACGCCGGGGAAGGCGCTTTCCATCCCGCTCATCGAGCATCCCAGCGGTCCGGTCCGGCTGGGCGACCTTTGCCGCGTGCGCACGTACACCGACCCGGCATACCTTGTCCGCTACGACAGCGAACGCGCCGTGACCATCTCCGCGAACCTCCTGCCAGACGCGCCGACTTCAACCCCGGCCATTGTAAAGCACATTCGCGACGCCTATGCCGGGATGAAAGACCGTTTCCCCGGCGCGCAGATAACCTTTGGCGGCGACTTCGAATCCACGCAACGGTCCTACACGTCGCTGGCGTACGCATTCGTCATAGCCGTGCTGCTCATCTACCTCATCCTCGCCACGCAATTCCGGTCCTACCTGCAGCCGGTCATCATCCTCTCGGCCGTTGTCTTTTCCCTTATCGGCGTGGTGGTGGGCAAGCTGCTTTCCCAATCCTACTTCACGGTGAACAGTTTCATCGCCCTGGTTGGCGTGACAGGCGTGGTGGTCAACGATTCCCTGGTGTTGGTGAATTTCATGAACGTGCTGCGGGAACAGGGAGCCAGTCGCGCCGAGGCCATTCAGGAAGGCATCCGCGTGCGGCTCCGGCCCATCCTGCTCACCACCCTCACCACATCGCTGGGCCTGTTGCCCATGGCAATCGGCTTTCCACAATACTCGCTGGTCTGGGGCTCCATGGCCTCCACTTTCGTCACCGGGCTGTTCACGGCCACGGCGCTCACCCTCTTCATTGTGCCTGTGGAGTGGGACCTGCTCGAGGGTCTCAAGGAACGGCTGAAACGCCGGCGCACCAGGAAGCCGGCCGTCGATATCGCCCTGCTGGAAGAGGACGCCGATGTGGACGCGGAAAAAACCGGCCGCGACACGGAATCGTAAACACAAGCATTTAGGATGGAGCCACGAGAAACAGGCTCCGTATCCCGTCTCTACAGCCCAGCCCATGCACCACCATGCGAAGGCTCCTGCCACACATCTGCCTCTGCTGCGCCGCTGCGTTTCTGCTCCTGGCCGTGCATACGGCCTGGGCGCAGCGCGTGGGTCGGTTCCGCGGCATGGATAAGAACGAGGACGGGGTGGTCATGGCCGATGAATTCGGCATGGTCTGCAACTACTCCGGCCTGGGATACTTCGCCCTGGCCGCCGGTTCGGACGGCGAGATGACATACGAAGAGTACGACGCCTGGCTGGAACTGGTGCGCGCCGGCACGGCGCCGGAAAGCGGCGCCTGGGACCGCCACTTCAGCTGCCATCCCTGAGGAACGGCCGTCGCGCCGACCGGTACTTCGCTACGGCGAGTCTGGTCGTGAATCCTGCCAATATCTGACCATCTATTTCATCACCAGGCCCTGTTCCGGGCGAAGAAAGGCCCGCCGCTCAGCCAATGGCCCGTGCATTCGAGCAGATTCTTTTCCAGGCCCCCATCCAGGAGCAGACTCATGGCGCGCGCCAGGAGCAGGTAGCCGGCTTCGAGGCCGAGACCGTTCGCCCCGTGCAGAAGGCCGAGTTGGACGCTCTCCGCCAGCAGCCTCGGGAGCGGGTGGTTCTCTATGAGAGCCAGGGCGTCCCCGAACTGGTTGCTCAGCATGCACATGTCCATGTTCACCGAATTCCAGCCGCGGCAAACCAGGGGGCGCGCCGGATAGACCGAGCAGGAGCCCTGCTCCAGGAAGAGGCAGGGATAGAGGTGCCGCTCCATGCCCATCTCCTCCCTGCTTTTGCCATTCAGGCTGGCCACCAGGGCGCGCGCCCTGGCCTCCAGCGCCTGGAGCTGCTCCGGACCCCGCGTCTCCACGAGATGGAACCCCAAGAATAAGGCTTCCGGCGCTGTCAGGGAGACCTGATTGTAACAACAGTGGATGCAGCCGCTCTGGCAGGCGAGCGGCGGGTCCAGCTCGAGTTCCCCCATCAGGGAGTCGAAGACCTCGTACGATTCCCGCACGACCACGTAGAGCGCCTTGAAGTCTGGTTGGGAGCCGATTACGGGCGCACCGTCGTCCGGGAGGCTCAGGGCCTTGGTGAACGTGTCCATGCGGTCCTGGATGATGCGGGTGGCGAGGGCCTCGTGCTGAGCGGCGATGTCCGGAGCGGGATACGCCACCCCGCCGGGGTCGGCGCGGACCGAACGCCGCGGCGGACGTTTCATCGCGCCGGCCCTGGGCCGCAAACCACGCGAACACGAACGGATGGCCATTGACTACCTCTGATGCTGTGGGATGACTCGTGGCGGGAAACCACACTTCAAAGCCATTCCTTCAAGAACGCCAAGGTGTCAATCCTTTTTGAGAGTCCGCAGGGATGACATGGAATGTCCGCTCCACGCGGTTTTCTGATATTCCATACTAAAAAAGCCCGCATCTGCGGGCTCATACGGATGGATACCGGATACCAGACATCTGCTACGAAGGAGCAGGCGGCTCTTCCTGGCCGAGCCGGCCGTAGACCTCGTCGAGAATCGCCTTGCCGCCCGCGTCCAGTACCTCGTCGGCCAGTTCCAGCCCCATGGCGTAGGTTTCCTCAATGGAGCCGGCCGGACCGCTGCGCTCGCGGCGGATGACCCGTCCTCCGGTCTCGTCCGCCACCAAGCCCGTGAGGCGGATGGCGTTCCCCTCCAGAACGGCGTAGGCGGCGATGGGCACCTGGCAGCCGCCGTCCAGACCGGCGAGGAATCCCCGTTCGGCGTGGACGCGGAGCATGGTTTCCCGGTACTTGAGAAATTCAAGCAGCTTGATCACCCGCTCGTCGCCCCCACGGTACTCGATGCCCAGGGCGCCCTGGCCCACGGCGGGCAAGAACGCAGGCGGGCCGAGGATATGCATGTGCGGCGCGGTGAGCCCCAGCCGCTTGAGACCGGAAGTGGCCATGACGATGGCGTCGAACTGGCCCTCCATGAGTTTTCTGAGACGGGTGTCCACGTTGCCGCGCAGGGAGACGATCGTAAGATCCGGCCGCAGGGAGAGCAGCTGGGTCTGGCGGCGCAGGCTGGAGGTGCCCACCACGGCGCGCTCGGGCAGGGCGTCCAGATTTTCGTACTGCACGCTGAGGAAGGTGTCCGTGGGCTCCTCGCGCACGGGCATGACGCCAAGCACCAGACCGGCGGGCAGCCCTGTGGGCACGTCTTTCATGGAGTGCACGGCGAGGTCGGCGCGGCCGTCCAACAAAGCGTCCTCGATCTCCTTTACGAACAGGCCCTTGCCGCCCACCTTGGCCAGGGGAACGTCCAGGATCTTGTCGCCCTTGGTCTTGAGCACAAGGAGCTCCACCGAGAGGCCCGGATGGGTGGTTTCCAGCGCGTCCTTGATGTGGTTGGCCTGCCAGAGGGCGAGCTTGCTGCCCCGCGTCGCGATGACGAGCTTGTCCATGTCGTGCCTTTATCGCTCTGATTTTTGACCATCTGAAGCGTGGAAACGTTCGGATGCTCTTTTGCATTTACCCGAAACTCTGAACGATCGTCTCAGGTGGGAATCTTGCTTCACAATCAGGATGCGCTGCCCGAAGACGAAGAGGGAGGCGGGCATTTCGCCCGGCCTCCCCCCTCGGGTGGTTCGCGCCGTGTTCGGGCTGCTGGTCAGCAGGTGGAGCAGTTGCCGCCGGAGCAGCCGGCGCAGGCGCTCTTGGACGACGGTGATGTATTGCCCTGGGCGCGCCACTGGGCCGCCTTGGAGACGCCATTGTCGCCGCCCATGCTGAAACGGCAGCAGGACATGAGCTTCTGGGTATTATCCGAGCCGCACTTGGGGCATTTCACAGCTTCGTTCTTGAGCACCAGCTCCTCGAACTCGTTCTTGCAGGCCAGGCATTGGAAGTCGTGCATCGGCATGAGTCGTTTCCTCCTTGGAATTCGTCATACGAGGTATAAGACCTCGTCGCGGCGCGTCAATCGCCCTCAGTCTTCTTCTTCCGAGAGCACCCCGGAAAATTCTCCGCGGAGGTAGTCGGTTATCTCCGACACGTTCTCGAAGAGGAAGTAGTCGATCAGCTTGCACAGCATGTGGCCGGCGGCGATCTGCACTTCCTGCACCAGAGGCGTGGACTTGCTCGGCACGATGAGCGAGTGCTGGCACAATGGAGCCATCTCCCCGCCGTCGCCGCCCAGCAGCCCCACGCGGACCATGCCCATGTCGGCCGCCGCCTTGAGCGCCTGGATCAGGTTCTCGCTGTTGCCCGAGGTGGATATGGCCACGAGCACGTCGCCTCGTTTGCCCAGACCCTGAACCTGCTTGCGGAACACCTGGTCGAAGCCGTAATCGTTGCCGATGGCCGTGAGGGCCGAGGTGTCCGTGGTCAGGGCGATTCCCGGCAGCGGCGGGCGTTCGAGCTGAAACCGGTTGACCAGCTCGGCCGCGAGATGCTGGGAATCCGCCGCACTGCCGCCGTTGCCGCAATAGAGGATTTTTCCGCCGTCGGCAAGTGAGACGGCCATGATTCTGGCGATCTCCTCGAGCCGGGCGGCGTTTTCGGTAAAGAAGGCCTCGCGGAGCACGGCGCCTTCCTGGCCGTAGCTGCCGATCAATTCCGAGATTTCCTGGGACATGTCTTTGTTCCGTTTCTGCTTGGGGGGCAGCGCCCGCGCGTCAGCTCACGATGACCCCTGCGTAGCCCACGACCTGATCGTAGTCCCCGCTCACGTCTCCTGAAGTAGCGTATTCCACGATCTCGGCCTTATCCGCGCCCATTTCCAGGGCCGCCGTCAGCCCCATGCTCATGGGGAGCACGCCGCACATGGATATGCCCCGGGAGCGCACTGTTTCGAACAGCGCCCGGGGATCCAAGGCTTCTACGGCGTCTAGGGCCGCTCTGTCGAGCGATTCCGCCTGCTCGCGGCTCACGTAGTGGCTCATATCCGAGCTCACCAGGATGGAGACGGGCTTTTCCCAGCCGCTGAGCAGCCGGCCCAGGGCGCGGCCCGATTCCTGGAGCGCGTCGAAGCGCGTTTCGGCCACGGCGATGGGCACGAAGAAAAACGGCTCGCCGCGTCGATCGCCCAAGGCTTTGAGGAACGGGGCCATAACCTCCAGGGAGTGCTCGTACAAATGGGCGGAGCGGTCTTCCATGCAGCTGGGGTCGGCTTTCAGGATGGCGGCGGCGAGTTTTTCGTCGATGGGCACCCCACCGCCGGGCACCAGCCATTTGCCGCGCGGCCATACCGCCATGGGCAGGCCGTTGCCGGTGTGGTTGGGTCCGAGCAGCACCAGGGTGGAAGCGAGATTGGCGCGGCCCAGGGTCATGCCCGCCACGCGGCCGGAGAACACGTACCCGGCGTGCGGCGCCATGACGAGCAAGGTGCGCTCTTGCGCCGTGGCGCCCGCGGCGTCTATGAACTGGCCGACCTGGTCGTACAGACGCTTGGGATTGTCGTCGTAGAACCTGCCGGCGACTATGGGATTCCTGTTCATTGTTGCTCCTACATGCTTCGCGCCCACGGATGCGCACCGAGAATGCGTACGGGCGCAGTCTCATGAAAGAGTGTACGCCCGAGCAGACCACAACGCAAAAGTCGTGACGAGAAATCCCCAATTGCTCACGGACGTCAGATGTTCGGCGCGAATTCCCGAGCGTTGTTCTCGATGCCGTGTGTGCGCAGGTCCATTGCGGCCATCCGCCCGTACAGCGAATCCGGCCGGTTCGTTGAAAGATCTTCGAGAATGGAGCGCCAGCTGTCTATGTCCTGGGCTTTGCGGTAGAGCTGGGCCATGCGGTAGCGCGCCGCCGCGAATCGAGGATCCTCGGGCGTGAGCCGTTCGAGGTAGTCCAGATTCCAGCCGATGGCCTCGCGGATGCGGCCGCCGCTTTCGGCGATCTCCACGAGCATGGAGA
>JBMCLC010000042.1:0-8199 GCA_048614715.1 Oceanidesulfovibrio sp. | reverse complement strand
GAGAACTTCAACATGACTGGGCTCGAGGTCATGCGCTCGCGCCTGTCCGATTTCCGCAGGGAAGAGACATGAACAAAGCCTCCGCGCCCCGGCAAGGGGGGCGGCAGCTGGGCCTCGTGCTCAAAGGCTACCCCCGTATCTCCGAAACCTTCATCGCCAACGAGATCCGGCTGCTCGAGGAACTCGGCTTCGACATCCACATCATCTCCATGCGCAAGCCGCGGGAGACATTCACCCACGAATGCGTCAAGCGCATCCAGGCCCGGGTGAGCTACCTGCCCGAGCACCTGTACCGCAACCTGCATCGGTTCCTGTACCACAACATCCTGCTTTTTCTGAAACATCCCGCGCGGTACGCATCAGGATTGCGTCTTCTGCGCCAGCGCCTTTCCGGCGCCAGCAGCACGAAGGCGGCGGTGAAGCACCTGCTCCAGGGCGGCTATCTCGTGCACAAGTTCCTGCCCAAAACGGACATCGGCCACCTGCACGCGCATTTCGCCCACTCGCCAACCTCCGTGGCCCAGTACGCCGCGCTGCTTTCGGGGCTGAACTTCAGCTTCACCGCCCACGCCAAGGACATCTATACCCAGAAGCCCGAACGCGTGGCCGAGAAGATGGCCCGCGCCGGCTTCGTGGTCACCTGCACGCAATACAACCGCCGCACCCTGGAACGAATCGCCGCCGACCACGGCTTTCCCGAAAAGCCCGTGGCCTGCGTCTACCACGGCATCGATCTCGACCTTTTTGCAGCGAACGGCCGGCACGTCCACGCCGAGCCGCCCTACTCCATCCTCACCGTGGCGCGGTTCGTGTCCAAGAAGGGCTTGCCCACGATTTTGGAAGCGCTGGAACAGCTCGCGGCCGAGGGCATGCGCTTCACCTGGACCCTGGTGGGCGACGGCGAGTTGAAACGCCGGCTCACGAAGCGCATCGCCGCATCCCCCATCAAGGACCGCGTGATCCTGGCCGGAACCCTGGCCCACGACGGCGTGCTCAAGCTCTACGAGCATGCGGACTGCTTCGTGCTCGGCTGCAAGGTGGCCAGAAACGGCGACCGCGACGGCATCCCCAACGTGATCGCCGAGGCCATGGCCATGGGCGTGCCTGTCGCCGCCACGAACGTCTCCGGCATTCCCGAGCTCGTGGAGCACGAAACCACGGGCCTGCTCTGCCAGCCCGAGGACCCGGCCGCCCTCGCCGCAAACATGCGTCGCCTGCTCACGGACGAAACCCTGCGCGCCGCCATCATCCCCGAGGCGCGCAAGCGGGTGGAGGCAATCTTCGACAACACCAAGGAAATCCGGGAGCTGGCGCGCGTCTACCGCCACCATACCGGCATCGGCAGCGATTGCTCCCTGGACGCACCCCTCGACTCCGCCCCAAAGGCCCCCTGCAGCATCCATGATGATTCAGACGAGGAATCCCTGTCAGGCAATTCCAGCAAAGGCCCCCATGACCGGCCTTCCGTGTAGGGGGTTTCGTGCGACTCGCCTTCTACACGCCCTTCGTCCCGCTGAACCATCCCAAGCCTTCCGGCGACACCGCAATCGCGCGGTCGGTCATCGATTTTTTGCGCCGCCGCGGCCATGCCGTGGGCGAGACCACGGACTTCTCCTCGGAATGGATCTGGCTTCGTCCCTGGACGCTCCCCGGCCTGCTCCGGGCCAGACGCGAGTTCCTGAGCCATCTTGAAACGGAACGCCCGGACGGCGTGCTGGTGTACCACAGCTACTACCGCGCGCCGGATCTGCTCGGCCCGCTCGCCGCGGCGCGAGGGCTACCTGTGTTCCATTTCGGTTCGGCGTACGCCTCCCGCCGGCGCAAGAAGCTGCTCACCCGTCCCGGCTACGAGCTCAACCTGAAGAGCCTGCGCTCGGCGACCCATTGCTTCACGCTCAAGCGGCCCGAATACGAAAACCTGCGGCGCATCCTTCCGGATGATCGCGCCACCTACGTCCGGCCCGGCATCGAGACCCAGCGATTTACCCCGGACGACGACGCCCGGCTGCTCCTGCGAGTGCGGTGGAACACCGGAGCCGATGTGCCCATCGTGCTTACCGTGGCCATGCTGCGCTCGGGCACCAAGAGCGAGGGCGTGGCCCATGTGATCCGCGCCCTAGGCGGGCTCCACAAAAAGGGCGTAGACTTCCGCTACCTCGTGGCGGGCGACGGACCGGAACGCAAGGCGCTGAAACACTTGGCGGACGAGCACATACCCGGCAAGGCGCGCTTCATCGGACGCATCGCCTCGGTGGAGCTGCCGGCGGTCTATTCCGCATCCGATCTGTACGCCTTTCCGGGCATCAACGAAGGGCTCGGCATGGCCTACCTGGAGGCCCAGTGCGCCGGCCTGCCCGCCGTGGGCTGGGACCGCTGGGGCGCCGCCGAGTGCATTGCCCACGGCGAAAGCGGATTCCTGACCCCGGCCTGGGATATGGACGCTTTTACCGACGCCATCCGCATCCTGGCGACCGACCACGCCAAACGGGTGGCGATGGGCCAGGCTGCCCGCCGACGGGTGCTGGCCGAGCACGACCGCGACCGCAACTATGTGCGCATGGAACGGATCATGAAATCGTATCTCGGCGCCGCCGGTCCGCAGGAACGCTACGCCGTGCCCGCCGCCTCCGCCGCGCCGGAGACCACCCAATGAGCGAATCCCGCATGCTATTCGGCCTCATGCGCCACGCGGAGACCGAGTGGAACCGCGCCAGGATCATCCAGGGTCAGGAGGAATCCTTGCTCACGCCGGAGGGGCGCGACGCGGCCCTGGGCTGGGGACGCGCACTGCGCAGCCGGGGCTACGAACGCATCATCGCCAGCGACCTCGTGCGCGCCCGTGACTCCGCCGCCCTGGTCAACGAGAGCCTGCGGCTGCCCGTGGAGCACGATCCCCGACTGCGCGAGCAGGATTGGGGACGCTGGGTGGGCTGCACGGTGCGCGAGCTGCGCCAGAACAACCCCGGCGCCGTGGAGTTCCAGGAGGCCATGGGCTGGGAATTCCGGCCCCCGGGCGGCGAAAACCGGCTGGAGCTGCTGGAGCGCGCCGTGAACAGCCTGCTGGACGCCGCGCGGCGCCATCCCGGAGCGCGCATACTGGTGGTCTGCCACGGCGGTGTGCTCAAGGCCGTGACCCACCACCTGCTCGGCATGGAGTTTTTGCCCGAGGAAGGCAACCCCCTGCTGCCCTACCACCTGCACCGCGTGCACGTCTCGGACGGCGTGCTCGCGCTGGACAAGCTCAACGAGCCACTCGCATGAAGATACTTCACTACAGCCAGCACGTGCTCGGGGTGGGCCACTTCTTCCGCAGCCTCGCCCTGGCGCGGGCGCTCGCCGGCCACCAGGTCGTCATGGTTTCGGGAGGCTCGCCCGTGGACGTGCCCCTGCCGGATCACGTCGAGCACCGGCTGTTGCCGCCGCTGATGATGGACGCGGATTTCCGGGATTTCGTTCCCGGGGAGCAGGATCCCGAGGCGGAAAAGGCGCGCATCGCGGGCATTGAAGAAGAACGTCGCGAAAAGCTGCTCGCCATCCTCGACGAAACGCAACCCGACGTCTTCGTGGTGGAGTTGTTCCCGTTCGGCCGCAAGCGATTCGTCTTCGAACTCGTGCCGGCGCTGGAGATGTTCAGGTCCATGGGCCGCGGCCCGGCCGTGTGCAGCGTGCGCGATATTCTGGTGGAAAAGTCGGATCAGGCCAGGTTCGAAAAACGCGTTCTGTGCTGGATGAACAAGTTGTTCGACGGCCTTATGATCCACAGCGATCCGGAGCTGGTGCGCTTCGAGGAGACCTTTCCGCGACTCAACGAAGTGCGCGCCGCCACAGAATACACCGGCTACGTGGTGGACGCTCCCGCCGCTGGTTCAGGCGATGTCCTGCGCCGTGAACTGCACATAGCGCCGGAGGAGCCGCTCATCGTGGCCAGCGCCGGCGGCGGCGCAGTGGGCGGGGATGTCGTGGCCGCGGCCGTGGCCGCCTCCATCCGCCTCGCGCCCAAACTCCCCCATCAGTTGTACGCCTTCACCGGACCGTTCGCGGAAGACACCGCCCTCGAGGCGCTCTGCGCCCTCGCCGTTCCCACGGACGGCTCCGCCGAAGCCAGACCCGCCGAGCATATCCACTGCGCCCGGTTCACGGACCGCTTCCCCGCATTCCTGGACGCGGCAGACCTCTCCGTCTCCATGGCCGGGTACAATACGACCATGGCGTTTCTCGCCGCGCGCACGTACGGGCTCGTTCTGCCCTTCGACCAGAACCGCGAGCAGCGGATGCGCGCCGAGCGGTTGGCGCAACGCGGTGCCCTCGGCGTTCTGGAGGCCGCCGACCTGGAGCCGGACCGACTGGCAGCGCGCATGGAGACGGCATTGCGCCGCGTGCACCACCAGGGTCCGCCGGACCACGGCGTACGGCTGGACGGCGCGGCACGCAGCGCCAGATTCCTCGAGAAACTCGCCGCCTCGCACCGGAGCGCTTCATGATCGTGAAGCATGAGCCTTCCCCGCTGTGGCGCCGGGACTGGGACGGCGTACAGCTCGCCGAGCGCATCGCGCAGGCTGTGCGCGCCGGACTGGAATTGTGGCCTGAAGGCTCCGGGCCGCGGATATTCTTCCGCGCCGACGACATTGCGGTACCTAGAGAGCGCTGCGAGCGTTTGTTCACAATTTTCCATAAGCACGCCGCGCCGCTGGATGCGGCGGTGACGCCTGCCTGGGTATCCATCCCCCGCGCCGAGGGATTGCTGGCGCTGGCGCACGGACCGGCTCGCGTGGATTTCCATGTGCACGGCTGGCGGCACGTGAACCACGAGCCCACAGAAGCGGGAGAGCCGGGCCAGAAGCCGCCCAAGAAGTGCGAGTTCGGCCAGTCGCGCCCGCGCGACTCCAAGAAGGCGGACCTGGAAACCGCCCGGGCCAGGATTGCTGGTCTGTTCGGCGAGTCCTTCCTGCCGGTCTTCACTCCGCCGTGGAACCGTTGCGACGGCGAGTCCCTGGAGCTGCTGTGGGAGCTCGGCTTTGCCGGCGTTTCCCGCGACGGCGGCGCGACCCCGCCGGCCCAGCCGCCCCTGGTGGAGCTTCCCGTGCTGGTGGATCTGCACACGCGGAAGGAGGACGACCCCGAGGCCGGCATGGAGGCGCTTTTGGCCGAGATCGCAGCCGGGCTGGAGCATCCCGTCTGCGGCGTGATGATTCACCATCAACGAATGAACGAATCCGCCGGTTTTTTTCTCGACATGCTGATCCGCGTGCTCGCCGGCTTTCCGGAGGTTCGGCTCCAAGGCCTCAGGGATATTTTGGACCGCTGACGCGCCTTGTCCCACTTGATTTGGCTGTACAAGTCTGCGATACACTTGAAGGCGTTACTCCTTTCGGGCGTACGGGCACGGGCCCGCACCTTCGCGCCAGACCGCGCAAGCGAACAGCCAACCCGCTTTCCTGTGGGAAAAGCGTGAGGGCATGAATACCGCAGCCGGAGAGAGAATGAGCCCTACCGATAAACCCGCCGCCACACCCTCCCGCGACGGCGGCGGATCCATCAAACGGCAGATCGTGCTGCCGTGGGCCAAGTCCTTCGAGATCAGCTACAAGAATCTCAAGGTCCGCTTCTTCCGCTCCATGATCACGGTGCTCAGTCTTGTACTGGCCGTGGCCTTTCTCAATTTCATCCTCACCACCACCGACCTCGCCCAGGGATTTCTGAACGCCGGAGGCGAAGCCGCGGCCGAACAGCTCAGCAAGGCAGGGTTCGAGGTGAACGAGACCGCCATGACCGTGGGCACCGGCGCCAAGGAGCGCTGGATCGTCATCCTCTCCCTGCTGGTGTGCACGGTGGGCATCGTCAACGCGCAGCTTATGTCCGTCACGGAGCGTTTCCGGGAAATCGGCATCATGAAGTGCCTGGGCGCGCTGGACTCCATCGTACTGCGGCTTTTTTTGCTGGAGGCCGCCATGCAGGGGCTTGCCGGCTCCCTGGCCGGGTCGCTGCTCGGCTTCATATTCTCGGTGCTCAACGGGCTCATCCGCTTCGGCTGGGGCTCCGTGGCCGGTCTGGCTTTCACGGACGTGCTCGTGTCCCTTTCCATGGCCATGGCCGCCGGCCTTGTGCTCAGCCTTGTCGGCGTCTTCTATCCCGCGGTAGTGGCGGCGCGGATGCAGCCAGTGGTCGCCATGAGCGCAGAACACTAGGCGGTATGGATTTCACATGACACAAGCCACGGAACACACCATTGTCCGGGCCCTGGGCGTGAAGAAGGGCTTCCGCATGGGCAAGGTCCAGGTCCAGGCGCTCAAGGGCGTGGACCTGGAGATACACACCGGGGAGTACATCTCCATCATGGGACCTTCGGGCTCGGGCAAGTCCACCCTTTTCAACATGATCGGAGGGCTGGACAAGCCGAGCGACGGCAAGGTCTTCATCGACGAGGTGGACATCTCCCAGCTGGACGCCTACGAGCTGGCCTGGCTGCGTAACCGCAAGATCGGCTACATCTTCCAGACCTTCAACCTCATTCCGGTGATGACTGCGCTGGAGAACGTGACCCTGCCCATGACATTCGCCGGCATGAACGCCGAGGTTGCCTCGGACAAAGGCATCGAGCTGCTCAAGCTGGTGGGCCTGGGCGAACGCTTCCAGCACAAGCCCCTGGAGCTTTCCGGCGGCCAGCAGCAGCGTGTGGCCATCGCCCGCTCCCTGGCCAACGACCCGGCCATCGTCCTGGCCGACGAACCCACCGGCAACCTGGACCTCAAGACCGGCGAAGAAATCATCGACCTGCTCAAGACGCTGAGCCAGGATCGCGGTGTCACCGTGATCTCGGCCACCCACGACTACAAGATGCTCAACGTCTCTGACCGCGTGGTCTGGATTCGCGACGGCCGCGTGGACAAGATCGAGCGCCGCGACGAGCTGGACATCTCCGTGGGCAGCATCGGCAAGGAAGGCGAGGACGTCATACCCCCCGTGGAGAAGCAGACCGGCGTGCCGGAAGGAGCAGGCGGCGAATGACCGCGGCACGCATCTTGCGCATCTGCGCAATCCTTTGCGCCGTGCTGCTGGGTGTTTTGCAGGCCGCGCCGGCGGCGGCGCTGGATGCGCGAGCTGTCATCGAGGAACTCGCCTCCTATGGCGACCGCAGCGTGGGCAGCGAGGGCAACGAGAAAGCAGCGGACTACGTGGCCGAGGCCTTCGAACGCCTGGTGCCGCCGGAACCCTTCGCCGGGCTGGGCGAGGAAGGGGACGGCCGCATCGTGGACCGCCAGCCCTTCCGCATTCCCGTGCGCAAGCACCACGGCAGCACCATCACCATCCAGGGCTCGGGCCAAAGCGCCGAACTCCATCCCCTCATCATGAACGCCGTGGCGCCCGGCACCCTGCCCCCGGGCGAGCCTCCGCGCCGGGTGGTCTACGTGGGCCCTGGCGAACTCAAGGATTTCAACGGGGCCGAGATCAAGGACGCCGTGGTGCTCATGGACCTGGACTCGGGCAAGAACTGGATGAACGCGGCGCTTCTGGGCGCGCGGGCGCTCATCTACCTGGACGATCCGGCCATCACCGAGTCGGCGCCGCGCTGGTTCTTCGAGGACAAACTCGAGCTCACGCCCATCGATTTTCCGCGCTTCTGGATGCCCAAGGCCGAAGCCGAATCGCTTTTCGGCCCCATGGACGATCTGCAGAAAGGCGATCTCGGTCTCCAGGCGGATCTTTCCAACGACATAGCCTGGAAGGACGCCACGGCCGAGAACATCTACTGTTTCATCCCGGGCAGCGAGGAGCGGTACAGGGACCAGCTCGTCATTTTCGAGGCGTTCTACGACTCAACTGGCTACGTGCCCAGCGCCTCCCCGGGAGCAGACGAGGCCGTGTCCATCGCGGAGCTTCTGAACCTGGCCGAGCACTTCGGCAACAATCCGCCCAAGCGCAACGTGCTGCTGCTGGCCACATCCGGCCACAGCCAGGCCCAGGCCGGCATGCGCGAGTTCATCATGGCCCTGGATCTGCGCGGCCGCTACGCGCGCTCCTACCAGATGGACCTGCGCGACCGCGCCAAGAACGCCGCCGCGGCGGTGAAGGCGCTGGAACGGAGCGACCCGCTCTCCACCCTGGACGAAGAGGCCGAGGAATTTGCCCGCGAGGCCATCAACCAGGTCATCAAGACCCGGGTGGACGCGATATCCACGCGGCTGATGCGGCTGCGCCTGC
>JBMCLC010000041.1:0-8281 GCA_048614715.1 Oceanidesulfovibrio sp. | reverse complement strand
CCTTCAAGCCGCATCGCATCAAGGGGCGCGGCGAAGTGGCCAAGATATTCGAGCGCTACAAGGAGCAGCAACGATGAGGCAGGCCCGTACCTACGGCTACTATCCGGGCTGCTCCGGCATGGGCACGTCCATGGAGTACGAGCGCTCCACCCGCGCCGTATGCGAGGCCCTGGGCATCGCACTCGTGGACCTGGAGGACTGGAGCTGCTGCGGCTCCACGCCCGCGCACACCGTGGACCATGTGCTTTCCGCGGCTCTGGCGGGCCGCAATCTTTCCATTGCCGAGTCCATGGGACTGGACACCGTGATCACCCCGTGTCCCAGCTGCCTCACCAACCTGAAGACCGCCACACACCGCATGGCCAACCCGACATTCAAGGCCAAGGTTGACGCGCTGCTGGACAAGCCCGCCAACAACACGGTCTCGGTCAAGTCCGTGCTCCAGGTGATTTACGAGGAAGTCGGCACGGACGCCATCCGCCAGCAGGTGGTGCGGCCCCTCGCCGGATTGTCCGTGGCCCCGTACTACGGCTGCATCATGAACCGGCCGCCCGACGTCATGCAGTTCGACGATCCGGAAAACCCCATCTCCATGGACGAGATCCTCAAGGCTCTCGGCGCGGATGTGGTGCCCTACGGACTCAAGGTGGAGTGCTGCGGCGCCTCCCACGGCATCGCCCAGAAGGACGTGGTCACCACCCTGTCCGGCCGGCTCATCGAGCTTGCCTACGCCGAGAAAGCCATGGCCATGGTCGCGGCCTGTCCGCTGTGCCAGATGAACCTCGACCTTCGCCAAGGACAGATCAACGCGGCCAACAAGGCCCGCTACAACATGCCGGTCTTCTACTACACCCAGCTCATCGGCCTGGCCCTCGGCCTGCCGGAGAAGCAGCTGGGATTCGATAAGCTGGCAGTGAATCCGGGCAAAGTCCTGCGCGCCATCCAGGAGCCATCGCATGCCGCGCAGTAAGCGCATGCTTTTCCGTGCAGGTCTCGGCGTCACCCCTGGCGCCGTATGCCCATTGCGCCAGCCAAGGAGTTTTTCTTTATGAAAATCGGAGTCTTCGTCTGCCATTGCGGATCGAACATAGCCGGCACCGTGAATACCGCGCGCGTGGCGCAAGAAGCCAAGAAACTGCCGCATGTGGCCTTTGCCAGCGACACCATGTACGCTTGTTCCGAACCCGGCCAGGACGGCATTATCGAAGCCATCAAGGAGCACAACCTGGACGGCGTGGTGGTGGCCTCCTGCACCCCGCGCATGCACGAGCCCACGTTTCGACGCACCGTGGAGCGCGCAGGCCTGAACCGCTACATGTTCGAGATGGCCAACATCCGCGAGCACGTCTCCTGGGTCAGCAAGGACAAGGAAGCCAACACCAGAAAGGCCGCGGACCTCGTCGCCATGGCTGTGGCCAAGCTTTCTGAAGACAGGCCCCTGACTGCCAAGAAGTTCGACATCAACAAGCGCGTGCTGGTCATCGGCGGTGGCGTGGCCGGGATCCAGGCCGCTCTGGATTGCGCCGACGGCGGCCTCGAGGTGGTGCTCGTGGAAAAGACCAGCTCCATCGGCGGCAAGATGGCCAAGCTGGACAAGACCTTCCCCACCGTGGACTGCTCAAGCTGCATCCTCGGTCCCAAGATGGTGGACGTGGCCCAGCACCCCAACATCACGCTCTACGCCGCCTCCGAGGTGGACGAAGTCTCCGGCTACGTGGGCAATTTCTCCGTGGCCATCCGCAAGAAGCAGACCTTCGTGGACTGGAGCCTATGCACCGGCTGCGGCCAGTGCATGGAAAAGTGCCCGAGCAAGAAGACGGCCGATCCATTCAACGAGTTCATCGGTACCACCACGGCCATCAACATCCCGTTTCCCCAGGCCATTCCCAAGAAGGCGTCCATCAACCCCGAGACCTGCATCATGCTGCGCAAGGGCAAGTGCGGCAAGTGCGCCGAGGTCTGTCCGGTGGAGGCCATACGCTTCGATCAGCAAGAAGAAGTCGTGCGCGAGGAAGTGGGCGCCATCGTCGCTGCAACCGGCTACGACCTCTTCGACCACACCATCTACGCCGAATACGGCGGCGGACGCATTCCAGACGTCATCACCTCCATGCAGTACGAGCGCATGCTCTCGGCGTCCGGGCCCACCGGCGGCCACGTGAAGCGGCCCTCCAACGGCGAGGAGCCCAAGAGCATCGTCTTCATCCAGTGCGTGGGCTCGCGCGACAAGTCCGTGAACCGGCCCTACTGCACCGGCTTCTGCTGCATGTACACGGCCAAACAGACCATCCTCACCAAGGACCACATCCCGGACTCCCAGTCCTACGTGTTCTACATGGACATCCGCTCCCCGGGTAAGAACTACGACGAGTTCACCCGTCGGGCCATGGAGGAATACGGCGCGCGGTACATCCGTGGCCGCGTGGCCCAGGTCTACGAAAAAGGCGACACGCTCATCGTGCGCGGGGCCGACACCCTGACAGGCACGTCCATCGAGGTGGAAGCCGATCTCGTGGTTCTGGCCGTGGGCGCGGAGTCCACCCGCGGCGCTTCGGAGCTCGCGGAAAAGCTGCGCATCTCCTACGACACCTACGGCTTCTACATGGAAAGCCACCCAAAACTGAAACCGGTGGAGACCAACACCGCCGGCGTCTTCCTGGCCGGCTGCTGCCAGGGACCCAAGGACATTCCCTCCTCCGTGGGCCAGGGCAGCGCAGCGGCGTCCAAGGTGCTCTCCCTGTTCTCCAAAGACCAGTTGGAAAGCGATCCCCAGATATCCCAGGTGGACATCAAACGGTGCATCGGCTGCGGCAAGTGCATAAGCACCTGCCCCTTCGGCGCGATCAAGGAAACGGATTTCCGCGGCCAGCCTAAGGCCGAGGTCATAGAGACCGTGTGCCAGGGCTGCGGCATCTGCACCTCCACCTGCCCGCAGGGCGCCATACAGCTGCAGCATTTCACCGACAACCAAATTCTCGCAGAGGTTACTGCCTTATGCCCCCCCTTGCTGGAAAAGAGCTTCGAATAGTCGGGTTCCTGTGCAACTGGTGCTCCTACGGCGGCGCAGACACCGCCGGCGTGGGCCGGTTCACCCAACCCACGGACCTGCGCATCATCCGCGTGCCCTGTTCCGGGCGCATCGATCCGCTGTTCATCCTGCGCACCTTCATGAACGGCGCCGACGGCGTGCTCGTCTCGGGCTGCCACCCGCGCGACTGCCACTACTCGGAAGGCAACTTCTACGCCCGCCGCCGGCTGGAAATCCTCCAAAGGCTCATGCCCTTCATCGGCATCGAGCCGGAACGGTTCGCCTACACCTGGGTTTCCGCCTCGGAAGGTCAGCGCTGGCAGAAGGTGGTCCGGACCTTCACCGAAGAAGTCCACGCCATCGGCCCCATCAAGCCCTTCGGCGTCACCCTGGAACAGGCCCAGGCCAAGCTCTCCGGGCTGCTCGGCAAGGCGGAAGCCACAGCCGACGCAACCAAGGAGGAGGTGGACAGTGCCGCTTCGTGAAGAACTCAAGACAGCCATACGGAAGCGGTTGCCTGAACTGGACGTGGTCATCGGATGGGGCCGCGGATACGACCCTATCCACGCCACGCCCCTGTTCATGAAAACCGAAAAGGACGTGGAAAAGCTGGAGTGGAGCCCGCTGTGCGTTCACAACACGGCCACCTACCTGCCCGGCCTCAAGGGCAAGACCGTGGGCGTGGTGGTCAAGGGCTGCGACAGCCGCTCCGTGGTCCAGCTGCTCCAGGAAAAGCTCATCAACCGCAACGAGATCGTGATCTTCGGCATGCCCTGCGAGGGAGTGGTGGATCTGGCCAAGATCCGCAACGCCGTGGGCGATCTCGGCATGGTCCGCGACGTTTCCTTTGAGAATGGCTCCGTCGTGGTCATGGCCGGCGGCCAGACCCACACCCTGGCCTTCGAGGATGTCCGCGCCAACAAGTGCGCTGTCTGCCAGCACCACAACGCCGTGTTGGTGGATGAGTTCGTGGGCGCGCCCATCGAGCCGAAAGTCCCGGCCGATGAGGTCTACGCCGACGTGGCCGAGTTCGAGCAGAAAAGTCCGGCCGAGCGCATGGCTTTCTGGGAGTCCCAGATGGACCGCTGCATCCGCTGCTACGCCTGCCGCAACGCCTGCCCCATGTGCGTGTGCCGCGACCACTGCGTGGCCCAGAGCCGCGACCCCAACTGGCTCTCCCAACGCCACGACGTGCGCGAAAAGATGATGTTTCAACTCATCCACGCCATGCATCTGGCCGGCCGCTGCACCGAATGCGGCGAATGCGAGAGGGCCTGCCCGGTGGACATCCCCCTCGTGGGCCTCAAGAAGAAGATCAACAAGGAGCTTCGGGAGCTGTTCGACTACGAGGCGGGCATCGATCCCGAGGCCTCGCCGCCGCTGCTCGCCTTCCAGGTTGAGGAGCAGAACATCCGAGAGAGGGAGTGGTAATCCATGGCTGCCAAATACATTCCCGCAGACAAACTCGCGACCTGGCTGGACGAACTGGCCAAGGACAATCGCGTGATCGCGCCCGTGCGCGACAACGCCGCCGTGGCTTTCCGCAGGTACACGGGCGAGCAGGAGCTGGTCCTGGACGTGCAGGCCACCACCTCGCCCAAGAGTGCCGTGTTCCCGGCCAGCGAGCCGCTCATGTCCTTCGACTACTCAAAGAACGAAGACGCGCCGAACGCTGTGGACGTCTCGGTGCAGCCCACCATCCAGGCCTCGCCCACTGTGGTCTTCGGCTGCCGGCCATGCGACGCCCGCGGCTTCACCATCTTCGATCCGGTCTACAACTCCGAGGGCATGCGCGACCTGTACTATGCGGCCCGTCGCAAGAACACGAGCTTCATAACCCTGGCCTGCAAGCAGACCGCCAACTCATGCTTCTGCCACTGGGTGGGCGAAGGCCCGGCCGACACGCGCGGCAGCGACGTGCTCGCCGTGCCCACGGCCCAGGGCTACGTGCTCGAACCCGTCACCGAAAAGGGCATTGCGCTGCTCGAATCCAAGCTCCTCGCGGACGCCTCCCAGGCGCAAATGGACGAGGCGGCGCAGGTGAAGAAAGACGCGCGCGAATCCCTGGGCGATGCCGTGGACGTGAGCGATGCCCGCGAGGCTTTGCTGCGCCTCTTCGACGACATGGAGTTCTGGGAGGACGTCTCGGCCAAATGCATCAGCTGCGGGGCGTGCACCTATCTGTGCCCCACCTGCTACTGCTTCAACATAACGGACGAGAGCTGCGGCAACCAGGGTTTCCGCATCCGCTCCTGGGACAACTGCATGTCCTACCTCTTCACCCTGGAGGGCAGCGGCCACAACCCCCGTCCCACCAAGGCGCACCGACTGAAGAACCGCGTCGGCCACAAGTTCAGCTACTACCCCGGCCTGCACGAGGGGCTCATCGCCTGCTGCGGCTGCGGCCGGTGCATCAAGAGCTGTCCCGTCAGCGTGGACATCCGCGAGATCGTCCAGCGCGCCGTGGAGACCGCCGCCGAAACCAAGGCCGGCTAGAGGACCCACACCATGATGACCAACATGCCGCAAAAAAACATCTATCTCCCGGAAATCGCAACCGTACGCGAGGTCGTCCAGGAGACCCCGAACATCAAGACCTTCCGCGTTGTCCTCGACAATCAGGAAGCCATGGATGCGTTCCACTTCGAACCCGGCCAGGTGGGCCAGCTCTCGGTCTTCGGCGTGGGTGAATCCACTTTCGTCATCAACTCCCCGCCCACGCGCATGGACTACCTCCAGTTCAGCGTCATGCGGGTCGGAGAGCTGACGAGCAAGCTCCACCAGCTTTCCGCGGGCGACAAGCTCGGCGTGCGCGCGCCGCTTGGCAACTGGTTTCCCTACGAATCCATGCAGGGCAAGAACATCGTCTTCATCGGCGGCGGCATCGGCATGGCGCCGTTGCGCACCCTGTTATTGTTCATGCTGGACAACCGCGCGGACTACGGGGACATCAGCCTGCTCTACGGCGCCCGCAGCCCGCAGGACATGGCCTTCCAGTACGAGCTGCCGGAGTGGCTGGGTCGCGAGGACTTGAACACGGTGCTGACAATCGACAATCCGGCCGAGGGCTGGGAGCACACCGTGGGGCTCATCCCCAACGTGCTGCTGGAGATGGAACCCAGCCCCAAGGACACTTTCGCCGTCACCTGCGGCCCGCCCATCATGATCAAGTTCACCATGCAGGCCCTCAAGAAGCTGGGCTTCGAGGACAACCAGATCATCACCACTCTGGAGAAACGGATGAAATGCGGCGTGGGCATATGCGGCCGGTGCAACATCGGCTCCAAGTACGTGTGCGTGGATGGCCCGGTCTTTGCGGCGTCCGAGCTGGGGGAGCTCCCCAACGAATTGTAACCACGCACAAAAATAGGAGCGCAGCACATGAAATTCTTCAAGGCGAACGAGGTGGCCCAGGCCGCTGTAGAGATCGAGCGCAAGGGGCAGTCTTTCTACCGCAATGTGGCCAACGCGACGCAAAGCGACGCGGCCCGCGAGCTCTTCATCTTCATGGCCGGCGAAGAGGCCAAGCACGAGGCCGTGTTCCAATCCCTCAAGGACCGCCTCGGCGAGATAGAGATGCCGGCTTATTCCAACGCGAGCGAGTACCAGGAGTACCTGGAGGCGCTCATCGAGTCCCATGCGCTGTTCAACGGCGGGGTGGCCGAGAAGCTCGCGGCCGAGGCGAGCGACCTGAAATCCGCCGTGGACATCGCGCTCTCCTTTGAAAAAGACACCCTGCTCTTCTTCATGGAGATGAAGGAGCTGGTTCCTCAGAATGAAAGACCGCTCGTGCAACAGTGCATCGATGAGGAACGCTCGCACATGCGCATGCTTCGTGGCCTGCTAAAAACGTAGGCCGTGGCGCTAGAAGGCCATTGAGGCGCTGGGTTTCGGTTGCCATCCGTCCAGCCCTCATCCTCCACCGTGGAATACGGGGTCTTCGGGCCCCTATTCCACGCAAACGACAACCCAGGAGCGGATGCCGGACCACATTCGAAAACAGATCGTCCGAGCTGAGCATTTCAGATGTGCATTTTCGTCTCCATAGCCGACCAAACACGAGGATACCGAGCCATGTTGAACACGCTTCCGCCATTCCACGATCCCGAGGACACCGCGGCCATCGGACCTCTCGCCCTTGTGAGCAGCGGCTTCTTCGATCCCGCCCAGGCGTCTTTCAGCGTGCAGAAGCCCATCCGCTATTTCGTTTCCAGTCTGTTTGCGGCGCGTCCGGCGCAGGGGGACCTCGTGCGCGACCTCCCACTGGCCAGCCCGTCCCGCTCCAAGCGCTACATGTACACGGGCGAGCCCCTCGATCAGTTCGACCTGGACATCCTGCTCCATTGCACGGCCGCCGCGACCGGACACCGCAGCCGCGGCGTCTGGATGGAACACGCCCAGCTGATCAAAGCTCTGGGCAAGCGCAACGACGCAACCATGCGCACGCGCATATGCCACAGCCTGGCCCGGCTCCAGGGATGCAGCATCGCCATCGAGGGCCAGGGCTACCGCTACATGACGCGGCTGATGAACCGCGCGCTGCTGGACAGCGCCGCCGGCGCCAGCCTTGTGGAGGTCAACAACGATTTCGCCGACTCCATCCGCTCCATGCGCGGGCTCGACCTGATGCTCAACGAACGGCGCGGCCTGGGTAACGACGGCCTGGCCAAATGGCTGCACGGCGCGCTCTGGATTTTTCCGGCCGGCTTCTCCTCGGATTTCTCCACCCTGAGCGAGCTGAGCGGCCTGCGCCACAAGAGCTCCTACGGATTCCAGAAGCAGTGCCTGGACGCTCTCGAACTGCTGATCGCCAAGGGCGTGGTGACCCAGTACTCCACGGAGCAGTCGGGCCATCTGCATGTGGAAGGCCGCCGCAACAACACGCACGCCAGCGCCTGCGGCTTCCTCTCCCTGGCCAGAGAATCTGACTGCGACCACCAGGAGACGACATGCGCCACCATGTAGCGCCCGCATGGCTCCCTGGCGCCGGCTTCGGACGTTCCGCATTCCGCTCCGCGTTGATCGGGGCAACACGCCCGCGTGGCATAAGCTGTTGAGGCGGCAAGGATCGGCCACGCCATGCCGGACACCCGCATCTTCGCCCAGGCTTTGGTTATCGGATCGGGCATTGCCGGATCCATCAGCGCCCTGGTCATGGCTGACCACGGCCTCGACGTGATTCTGCTGACCTCCGGCCCGCGCCTCGACGACGGCAACACGGTCTATGCCCAGGGCGGCATCGTCTACCCCGGG
>JBMCLC010000040.1:0-8292 GCA_048614715.1 Oceanidesulfovibrio sp. | reverse complement strand
CTCACGGCGGACAGCGTGATGCTGCTCACCGGCAACGAGCCCGTGGGGCCGGAGGCCGTGATCTCCCTTTCTCTCGCGGTGACAGGCGACACGGCAAGTCCCACCGCCACGATCGATCTCACGACGCGGAATATTCGCATGCGGGTGGCCGAGGACTCGCCGCTGAGCGCCATCGAGGAATTTGTTCTGAACGCCCAGGCGCGGGTGGGAGGCGGTGCCCTCGAAGCCACGGCCACCGTGGAAGGCCAGCAGGACAGCCAGCTGCATCTGGAAGCCACTCTGCCGGCAACATTCTCGCTGGAGCCTTTCACATTCGAGCTGCCGCTGGACGGTGCGCTCTCCGGATCGCTGCGGGGCGATGCCCGGCTAGAAAGTTTCGAACCCGTCCTCGCCTTCTACGGAGTCCAGGCTTCCGGACGGTTCCAGGCGGATTTCACCTTGAGCGGACGGTTGGACGATCCTTCCATCGACGGCAAGGCGACCATCAGCAACGGGCGCATCGAATATGTGGAAACGGGTTCCGTGGTCGATGGGCTGGACCTGGAATTCGTGGCCGCCCAGTCGCCGGAAAACGAGAGCCCCCGCCTCATCATCAACCTCACGGCGGGCGACGGGGAGAAGGGCTCCGTGAAGATGAGCGGTTGGGTGGATGTCGATCCGCAGCGCTCAACTCCCTTTCGCATCAACGTGGCCCTGGCCAGGTTCACAGCCGTGCGCATGGATTCGCTCCGGCTTGCGGCCACTGGCGACGCCGCTCTGGAAGGCGACATGGAGGCCAGTCGGATAGTGGGCGGCATCTCCCTGGCGCCTGTGCAGGTCTGGCTGCCGGACACGCTGCCGCCGGACGTGGTGGAGGTGGAGGTTGTCAACGTGCGGACGCTGAAGACGGAGCGCGGGGAAGACAGCCAGGAAGAAATCATCGAGGACGCGGGCGAGCCGGATTCCGAGAGCGCGGCGGCCGAACCCGCCGCATTCGACCCCACGCTGGAGCTGGGCGTGGAGGTCAAGAAAGGGATGCGTGTGCAGGGCCTGGGCGTGGACACCACATGGAAGGGTCGTCTGGACGTGGGCGGCCGGCTCACCATGCCCAAGCTTACGGGCAATGTGGAGGTAACGGAGGGCAACATCGACTTCCTGGGCAAGCGGTTCAACATCCGCAAGGGTGTCCTGAGTTTCTGGGGACAGACGCCGCCATCGCCGCGGGTGGACGTGGAAGCGACTATCGACGCAGGCGACGTACTGGCCATCATTCGGGTCCATGGCTCGGCGAACTCGCCGCAGTTCTCACTGGCATCGGAGCCAATCCGTCCGCGGGACGAGATTCTTTCCTACATCCTGTTCGGGCAGGACCTGAACCGGGTCAGCCCGGTGCAGGCGGTGAAGATAGCCCAGACCGCGGCCATGCTCGCCTCGGGATCGGATTTCCTGTCCATCCAGCGCAACGCATCCAAGCTCCCCCTACTCGGCGGGCTGGATATAGGGCTGACAAATACCGAAAGGGGCGGGGCGCTGGCCGTGGGCACTGAGATTGTCGATGACGTGCACGTGAATGTGGAGGAAGGACTGGCCGGCGGCTCCACCCAGGTCGAAGTAGAGGTGGACGTGTCCAAACAGTTCAGCGTGCACGGCACGATGGACAACAAGGGCGACCAGAGCGTGGGCTTCGACTGGCGGCTGGATTATTGATGCGCGAACGCACGCGCCCGCTGCCTTATCGCTTGATTCTTATTGCTGAAAAGACTAGATAAGCTTATCGTAATAATCAGACGGATAGACGTGTCGTTCCTCCTGTACATGCCGTCGGCAAGTTCCCGTGCTCGGCGCTTTCATACACAGAACCGCCTCCTTTCACATACAGTGCGACATATCCCGTCTAGCCGCGTCCGGATCAGGCTCCTGGCAGGACTTGAGTTATGCGTAAACTAGCGATCATCCTTTCTATATTGTGTCTTCTCGTCGCGGGTGGCTATTTCGCCGCTTTGTACGCGGCGAACAAGATGGCCGATGCGAAACTGCGCGAGGCCCTGGCCAAAACTCGGGACAAGGCGGACGTGCACTACGGCGACGTCTCCGTGAGCCTGTGGAGGCAGAAGCTCGCCATCATGGATCTGCGCGTGCAGCTCAAGAACGGCACGCACTTCACGGTGGGCAAGGTCGTGGTGCACGACTACGACATCAAGCACCCCAAGCGTCCGCAGTACGCCACCATCAGCGTCCACGACATGATCGTTCCGGTGGACGAGGCGAACTTCCACGGGGAAACCGAAGCGGTCAAGGAGCTCGGATTCGAGGTGGTGGCCGCGGACGTCTTCGTCACCTACCTCTGGGATCCGGCGAACAAAGGCCTCGTTGTGGATCCTCTGGACGTGACCGTGGACCATGTGGGCTCGTTCCACCTGGCCACCGCGCTGGAACATCTGGAAGTGGGCAAGTTGCGCGCTCTGGAACTCGACGACCTCGCCGTTAAGCGCCTCCATGTCACTTATAACGATGTCATCTTTCTGCAGACTGCGATGCGGAACACGAGCAGAAACGAGGAAGAACTTGTTCGCTACGTGTCCGAGGGCATCGACGAGGAGATCGTCAAGGCCCGACAGGAAGGCCGCGACAACGCCGTGACTTCGCTGACCGAGCTCGGCAAGTACGTTGAGGACCCTGGAAAGCTCTCCGTCGAAGTCGTTCTGGACGAGCCCATGAAGGTCTCGGAGATTCTCGCCATGCGCAAGGTCACCGAGATCATCAAGCTTTTCACCATCAGCATTACCCAGCAATAACCATGCGCATCCGCACCGGCATACTCCTCATCGTCCTCGCGGGACTCGTGGCGGCCTCACTGCCCGCTATGGCCCGGCCCTCATTCCGTATCGACAGCGTCAACGCCTCCCTGGAAGACGTGCCCGATTTCAAGGAGATCATGAACTACAAGCCGGCGCTGACCACCACGGTGTATACGCGCGACGGCCGGGTTCTGGGCTATCTCTATCGCGAAAAGCGCTTCCTGGTGCCCCTTTCAGAGATGCCGGACCATCTCGTGAAGGCGTTCCTCGCGGCCGAGGACGCCAGCTTCTACGAGCATGAGGGCATCGACCTGACCGCCATCTTCCGCGCGTTCTCCAAAAACGTGGCTGCGGGCGAGGTGGTCCAGGGCGGCTCCACCATCACCCAGCAGATCGTCAAGCGGCTGCTCCTCTCCACGGAGCAGACCTACGTGCGCAAGGCCAAGGAAGCCATCCTCTCCTACCGACTGGAGCGCCACCTCTCCAAAAGGGACATCCTGGCGATCTACCTGAACGACATTTTTCTGGGCGCCGGCGCCTACGGCGTGGAGGCCGGGGCCCGCACCTACTTTGGCAAGCACGTCCAGGACCTCAACCTGGCGGAATCCACGGTGCTGGCGGGTCTGCCCAAAGCGCCCACCAAGTACAATCCCTACCGCCGGCCCGAGGAGGCCAAGGCCAGGCAGACCTACGTGCTAGGCCGGATGCTCGAACTCGGCTGGATCAGCAAGGAACAGCACGACGAGGCGCTGGGCCAGTCCCTGGTGTACAAGGAGATGGCCGACCCCTCCTGGAAACTCGGCGCATACTATCTGGAAGAGGTCCGGCGCTGGCTCATCGAGTACTTCACGCCCGAGAACCTGGACCAGGAAGGCCTGGCCCTGGACCGCCTGGGCGAGGACGCCGTGTACGAGGGCGGGTTGCACGTCTTCACGGCCATAGATCTGGAGCATCAGGCTGCCGCCGAGAACGCCCTGCGCGAGGGGCTGCGCTCCTCCACCAAGCGCAGGGGCTGGCGTGGGCCCATCCGCACCCTCGAGCAGGACCAGATCGAGAAGTTCATCGCCGCCAGCGGCCCGGACGAGCACGAGCTGCAGACCCTGCTCCGGGGCGAATGGATCAAGGTGGTGGTCACCGGGGTGGAGCAGGACAAGGCTGTGGTCCGCGCCGGCGGGCGCGAGGGCGTCATTCCGGTGGAAACAATGCACTGGTGCCGCACGCCCAATGTGGACCGGCCCACCGAGGCTGTCCCAGCCGTCAAGGACGCGCGCACGGTGCTGAATCCTGGCGACGTGGTCTGGGCGTCCTACATGCCGACGAATTTCGATCCCCGCATCCACAGCCTGCTCATGTTCTCCGAGTGGGACAAGCAGCTCCCGCCCGACCCTGAGTATCCGGCGCAACTGCCCGCGGAAGGCCCCATCCCGCTGCGGCTGGAGCAGATGCCCGTGGTCCAGGGCGGCGTGGTCTCCATGGAGCCGCCCACGGGCGAGGTCGTGGCGCTTGTCGGCGGATACGATTTCCAGAGCAGCCACTTCAACCGCGCCACCCAGGCGTATCGTCAGCCCGGCTCCGCGTTCAAGCCCATTGTCTACTCCGCGGCCATGGACAACGGCTTCACGCCCGCCTCCGTGGTGGAGGACCAGCCCATCGAATACTGGGATCCGGTCACCAAGAAGCTCTGGAAACCGCAGAACTACAAGGAAGAGTACTTCGGCGCCACCCTCCTGCGCACGGCGCTGGCCAAGTCGCGGAACATCGTCACCGTGCAGGTGGCGGAGCACATTGGCATCGAGAACATCATCGCCCGCGCCAAAACCCTGGGCCTGGAGCCGGATTTCCCGCCGTACCTCTCCATCGCCCTCGGTTCGCAGGTGGTCCGGCCCATCAACCTGTGCAAGGCCTACTCCGCCTTTGCCCGGGACGGCACCACCGTCGACCCGCGGCTTGTGCTTTCCATCAATTCCTCGCGCGGCCGGGAAATCTTCCACTCCGCGCCGGACGTCAACGAGGCCATCTCCCCGCAGAATGCCTACATCATGACCACCCTGCTCAAGCACGTGGTCCAGTACGGCACGGGCACCAAGGCCAAGCTGCTGAACCGGCCCATTGCCGGCAAGACCGGCACCACCAACGACCAGCGGGACGCCTGGTTCATGGGTTTCACACCATACCTGCTGACCGGCGTGTACGTCGGGTTCGACGATTTCTCGCCCATGGGCGACAAGGAAACAGGCTCCCGGGCGGCCCTGCCCATCTGGGTGAAATACCGCATGCGCGTGGAAGAGAACTATCCCGAGGAGGACTTCCATTCGCCGGGCGGCGTCGTGTTCGAGGAAGTGGCCGACGTGGGCCGCATGGAGGGCATCACGTGGCCCCTGCCCTTTGTGGAGGGCACCCAGCCCAGCGTATCCGGCACGCACTGGGTCATGCAGAACGCGCCCATCGAGGAGCAGGAGGACTTCCTGCTCAAGCAGATGTTCTATTGATGCGCGACATGGCGCTCAACGTCGACAAGGCGCCTCCACCCCGGGGGCGTCTTTCTTTTTTGATACGGCTTCGGCGAAAGCCGCTATCGCTGATATTCGGGTCCGCACGCGGATTCCTGCAGCGGGCAATGTCCGGTGTCATCCTGGAACCACGGAAGCCGGGCAACGTCCGGGAGCACGAATGGCCAGCATGAAGACAACGAGCAGACAGGCGGCGACGATGCGTTTCTGCCCATGGGCGCGCACCATGGGCCGCGCGGCGGCTGTGCTCGCGTGCCTCTTTCTGCTGGGCGTCTGCGCCTACGGCTGTTCACGGCGTGCGCCCGAACCCGCGCCGCCGGTCGCGACGCCTGCTCCTCCTGCCACGGCCCGGGTCCAACGGACTGCTCCGCCCCCGGGTCCATCCCATATCGCTTTCCTGCTGCCCATGAACGGCCCCTACGCGCCGTTCGCGCGACGCATTCTTGGCGGCGCACACGCAGCCCGTGCGCACATCGCCGGGGCAGGGATCCCCCTGTCCATCAGCGTAGTGGATACGACAATTGAAGACTGGCAGGCCTCTTTCGACGCCCTGCCGCCGGACGTGCGCCTGGTGGGCGGCCCGATGCGGCCAGAGATTCTGGCCGCCGCGCTGTCGTCCCGTGGGAGTCGGGGGCGGGCCGTGGTCGCGTTCATGTCCGAGCTGCCCGAGGCCGTGGTGTCGGAAACCGGCGCAGCCAGGCCCATTGTGGAGGGGCGCGATGCCTGGCGGTTCTTCACCAGTCCGGAGGACAACATACGCGCGCTTCTGGCCGGGGCCCGCGCGGTCGGTGTCACCGATCTCGGAGTCCTCTATCCCGAGGAGCCGTTCGGCCGCCGCCGCGCTGCGCTGTTCCGGCGCATGGCCGCAGCAGAGGGCGCATACGTGGCGACGGCCGGTTACGCTCCGAATGATCCGGAGCAGTGGGCGCGGAGCACGTCGCGGCTGCTGGAGTCTGGAAGGGCCGACGGCCGCGAGCTCGGCGGCGTCTACATCCCGGATGGCTGGTCCAAGGCGCGGATGCTCATCCCCAATCTCCTGGTCCAGCAGAAGCGCCGCTCACTCGTGCTGGGGTCGGCGCTCTGGACGCAGACCCAGGACGTGCGGAACCGCGACGAGGCGCTGCTCTTCAACCGTTCCGTCTATCCCGGAGCGTGGTGGGGAGAAAACGACGCCAACCCCGCGCGGGCGCTACGCGACGCCATGGCTGCGTCCGGGACCAGGGAGGCGGGTTACTGGGAGGCACTCGGCTTCGATTTCGTGCGACTGGCCGGCCGCATGGCGGACCTGCCCATGTACGTACCGCCGGAGGCGGTCACCGCGGCGTTTCAGCGGGCCGCGGCCATGGACTGGGCCATGGCCCCCATGCGGTGGAACGCGGACGGCCGGGCCAGCCAGGATCTCTACCTCTTCACCCCCGCGCTCTACGGACCCATGCGGGCGGACTTGCAGGCCCTGCGAGGCATGCTGGGCAACCAGCCAGCCGGTGCGGCCCCACCAGCTAGTCCAGCGGCTTCGACCGTGGCCGACTAAAACCAGATCGTCCTGCGGCCATGCGACACGCCGCCCCGAACAGCTCAGGCCATGCAAAAGGCGTGGAAGCGGTTCCGGATTCAGAGCAACAGTCGTCCGGGTGGCTACCAACAGTGCGATAGAATGGGATGGCTACGCGCTGCTTTGCGTTCAGCCGATTTTCTTGAGCAGCTTCTTCGCCTTGAGGGAAATGGGATCCATCTCCAACGCTTTGGCGGCGGCGGTCTTGGCCGTCTTCATTTTGCCCGCGGCCAGCGCGGCCTCGGACAGGAGCAGAGCCATGTCCACGCTGGGCCTGCTCAGTCGGGGCCAGGCCTTCTGCAGGATAGCGCACGCCTGGTCGGGCTCGCCCAAGGCCATTTTGGCGCGGGCCAGGGCCAGATAGGCATTCTCGTTGCCGTCGTCCACCTGGACGGCCTTGTTCAAAAAGGCGAGAGCGGGCTTGTGCAGTCCGGCGTCCACGAGACGGGAGCCGATGATGGTGAAAAGCACATGCTCGTCCACGTACAGGGAGGCCGCTTCCTTGAACGACTCGACGGCGTCCTTGGGTTTGTTGGCCTGGAGCTGCCTGGTGCCGCGGATGAGAAGCTTGTCGATCTTGAGTTTGCGGGCCTCGGTTTCCTTTTCGGAGGCCAGGGCAGCCTCGTCCTGGAGTTTCTTGAGCAGCGTGACGACCGAGATGAAGAGCGGTTTCTCGCCACCGCTGGCGTAGTCGAGTCCGTCGGGGTTGTGGGCCAGGACTTCGTCGGTGCGGTTGAGCAGCTGGACGATTTCCGAGACCTGCCCGGTGTAGCGGGCTTTGTCCGTCCCGTAGAGTGGACCCTTGACGGCTTGCTTCAGCGACTGGGCGAAGACCGCCATGGAGCGAAGGATATCATGGCGATGGTAGTAGCCCTTTGCCCGGGCGAGGTTTTCAAAAGCCTCTTTCATCGCGGTGCCATGGAGTTCAATGGGGACATATGCATATGGGATTTAGCTCTACGCAGCAAGCGGCGTCAAGAAGGAAGTGCTACCATGTATTTCCAACGCAGAAAGTGATTGTGCAGATTGTATTGGCAATAAAATGAACAAATAAAGTACGCAGCATGGTGGCCTTCGTTGCCTGAAAGAAACTACGAAACTTTGCATCTTGAATATAATGCAAGCAGCGTGGAAATTGAAAAGAGATGGAAGATTAACTTGTAGAGAGAATAAACAAAATGGAACGCAACATACTGCAGCGAGACATGTGCTGAAGGATGAAACGTCATGCCGTAGTGCTGGTAGAAGGGGGGTTACGGAGAGTTTGGAAGAGGTCAATTATACCGGAAAGGTATATTATCATTTTTCACAAGGGGAGAGATGTAAGGCAGAAAAAAACTATCTTTCGGGCAAGGGGCGTGTGAAAAACATAACGTTTAAAACGCGTCTTGACTTCTATTTATTAATTATGGTTTAGGAATTGAAACTTTCAGAAACCCACAGCCATGGCATC
>JBMCLC010000039.1:0-8369 GCA_048614715.1 Oceanidesulfovibrio sp. | reverse complement strand
CGGCTCTGGCCGTGGCCGCGCTCATGGGCCGCGCCACGCCGCTGGGCCGCGCGTTCCTGCTCTACGAAGTCGGCCGCGCCGCCTACGACTGGCGCCGCGAGTACAAAAAGGCCAAAGCCATGCGCGAGGACCTGCGCGCCCGCGAGGCCGGAACGCCCGGGAGCGGGGAACCTAGCATCCGCAAAGCCGGATCGGCCTATGAAACCCGGGCCACCAGCCCGGGCCACTACGAGGTGGTCTCCTCCGGCAACACCGCCTAGACGACCGCTTCCCTTACACACAGCATACGAAAGCCCCCGCGCACCCCTGCCGGGGGCTTTCGTATTGGGAAACCAGACGAGGCTGACAGAGCCCAACTCTTGCGGCGCGTACCAGACGAAGCCCCAACGCCTTTACCACGCCGCGCTCATCATGCATGATGTCGGATCACTTTCGGCATGCCTCTGGCCGCGCCGTGGATCAGCACGAGGAACGCGCCGCGGCCGACAAAAACGACCACCACACAACTCCCGGACCAGCCCACACCCCATGCCCTACTCGCCAGAATCCAAACAACTGCTCGCCGAACATCCGCTCTTCAAACGGCTCACCGGACAGGTGGTCTGGACCCTGCTCGAAGAAGCCGGCGTCGATCCCGGCCACATCGATCCTTTCATGGACCGTTTCGAAGCGCTCAAGGCGGAAACCCTCGCCCAACTCAAGACGCTGGACGAGGAAGGCGGCGCCCTCGCTATCGTCGAAGCCCCCGGCGCAGGCCCGGTCTGCGATGGTTGCGCGCGGCTCGCCGGCCACTGCATTCCCGGCGATGTTCCCGACCCCATACGCCTCATGCCGCCGTACGGTCTGGGGTGCCGTCTCCGGGCGCGCCACCTGCAGCCGGCCGAACTCTTCGCCAACACCGGGGCCCGGCTGCTCCTGGACGCGGACGACCTGCCCCGGCATGGCCCCCTGTGCAGCCGCGCGCTGGAGTGCGGCGATCTGGCGCAGTGGCCATGCGCCGACGACCCGCCAGCGTAGCAAATACCCTGGCAATGCATGCGAGGATGGGGTACTATTTTGGGACATGTCCATCCATGTCCACTATTTGAGACAACGAAGAGAACCGCTCATGGCGACCCGATTCAGCTTGCTGTCCCGCTACATCCTTCCCCTTTTCCTGCTGGCAGTACTCGTTCCCGCATGCTCCGACGAGCCCGAGGTCGTCAAGGACTCCACCATGAAGGAGGAGCCCACCGGCGTGCCCGGCATGCCCGACAACCTGAATCTCGTATGCGGTGACATGCGCGTGGCCGCCGACCCCACCATGGTTCCCATGCAACTGCACGTGGACGACGACTCCTACACCGTGCGCGCCGAACCTACTCCCACCGGTGTCAAGTTCGTGGGCACCGGCCTGACCCTCACCATGCAGGGCGACGAGATGTTCCTGATCCTGGATGGCGAGAACTTCGACTGCACGCCGGCCGGATACGCTCCATAACCAGGAACAACGAGAGGTCCGCCCGCATGAAGCGCACTGCCCTGGCCTGCGCCCTGCTTTGCCTCGTGCTGATTATATGCGGCTGCGAGGAAACGCCTGAACAACCCACGACCGCGAAACCGCTGGTGGAGGATTCCCGCGTCGTGGGCGAGTCCGAACGTCAAAGTCCGGACCTGCCGGACGAGGTGCCCTTCATCTGCGTCAACGACGACGATTCCGAAACACTGAACGTGCTTGCGGATTTCTCCGGAGAGCCGCTGGTCCTGCATATCGAAGACGCCGTCTACGAACTCCAGCACGTGGTGTCCGGCTCCGGCGGACGCTACGAGAGCGAAGGCGTGGCGTTCTGGGTCAAGGGCGACGAGGCCACCCTGGCCATCCGTGGCGGCCAGTACCGCTGCGCCGTGGCCTCGGATTGAAGCCGTTTTTCTCGTGCGAGTGGCTCCGTCCCTCGCGCATCCCGCAAGGGAGCATAGCTCCCTAGACCCTTTTCTGGGGTCCGGGGGACCACGTTCCCCGACAGCGGGATCGGGGGACAGCGTCCCCCGATCGCCGGAGTCGTTGCCTTACCCTTCTTCAGACAATCGCTTGTGAATTTCCCCGGCCACGCGCTCGCCTGAGAGCAGCATGCCGCCGAAGACCGGTCCCATTCTGTAGGAGCCGTGGGTGGCGTTGGCGGTCATGCCTGCCACGTACACACCGGGAAAGACCTCGCCGGTGTTGGCCACGGTGTTGGTTTCAGCGCGTTCGGCCCAGAGCGACTTCTCGCCTTCGATCTTGCCGGACGCGGTGTACAGCGACACGCCGTTCTTGGCCACGAGACGCCTGAGCAACTCGGTGTCGTGGCCCGTGGCCTCAATGACGTACCTCGCGGCAATGGTCACGGGATCCACGTGCAGACCGGCGATCTCCACTGGCGAGGAATTGATGACCAGGCCGGTCACGCGTGTCTGGCCGTCTTCTTCGCGCAGCACCACGTCCTCCACGGACATGCAGTTGAAGACCTGGGCGCCGGCGAGGCACGCCGTGGAGGCCAGCGTGGTGGTCGCTGCCACGGCGTCCGCCGTCCAGTAGCCGGGCTTGAACTCCTTGAGGGGAACGCCCACCTCTTCGAGCAGGTGCTTGGATTCTTCCTGCACCACCAGGATGTTCCAGGTCATGCCGCCGCCCCACATGCCGCCGCCCAGGGAGAGCTTGCGCTCGAAGAGGGCCACGGAGCGGCCCTGTTCCGCGAGCTTGCGGGCCGCGGTCATGCCGGAGGGTCCGCCGCCCACAATGGCGACGTCCACGCTCAGGCAACTACGGAATTTTTTGAAGAATTCCGTGGCTATGGCTTCTGTAATGACAATTTCGTCGAGTTCTTGCGGCATGTCGCATCTCCTTGCGGGTCAACTGGTTGGGCAGCTCCACCGCGCAAAAGGAAAACACGCCGAACGTCACTCGGTGCAGAGAGGCGGCCGAATGGCCGTATGGGTGAGCGTATGGATAGACGTATGGCGGCAATCCGATTCCCTCCGGCAGAATGAGCTGCATCAGGTTCCATGGGTATGATCTCAGCCCCGCGCCGCACGATCGATGCGGGACACCCCAATCGGAAAGGCTGTTTCATACGAAAGCGGACGGCCTTTGGCAAGAGCGAAAATCCCGGCGCGGGAATGGCCGGAAGCATCCGGCGGCCGCGGCCCTTTTCCTCGGCGGCCGGAACGCATATCATGCGGTGCAACGGAGGATTCTCGATGACCTATGCGACCCCGGCCCAAGTGCGCGAGGCATGCCGCAAAAAGAAGCACGCCGGCCCTACCCCCGGCTTCTGTCCTGGCCACGCGCAGGCCAACGTGGTGGTTCTGCCCCAGGAACACGCCTGGGATTTTCTGCTGCTGTGTCAGCGCAATCCGGTGCCCCTGCCCCTGCTGGAAGTCTATGAACCCGGCGACCCCGTATCCAGGACCATGGCTCCCGGGTCGGACATCCGCACGGATTGCCCGCGCTACATCGTGATAGAGAATGGAAAAACGCGAGAAGCGACGGATATTTCAGAAAACTGGCGCGGCGACCTAGTGACCTTTCTGCTCGGCTGCTCCTTTACCTTCGAATCCGGCCTCATCGAGGCGGGCGTCCCGGTGCGCCACATGGAGGAGAACAGGAACGTGCCCATGTATCGCACAAATGTCCCCCTTGAGCCGGCCGGCATCTTCGGAGGCCCCATGGTTGTATCCATGCGGCCCGTGCCCTCCGGTCTGGTACCGACTGCCGTGATGGCCACGGCGCGGTTCCCGGCCGTGCATGGCGCGCCGGTGTGGGTGGGCAACCCAGGCGGCCTCGGCATTGCCGACGTGCGCCGGCCCGACTTCGGGGACTCGGTGACCATTCGCGACGGGGAGCTTCCCGTATTCTGGGCCTGTGGAGTTTCCGGCCTGTCCGCGCTGCAGACCGCCGGGGTGGAGTTCGCCATTACACACGCGCCCGGCCACATGCTGGTGCTGGACGTGAAGGATTCCGAGCTGGGCTCCTGAGCTCCAGTCCATTTTTGTGGACAGGTGGTCCAATATTCTGGACAGACTCAGCCGTGTTTCCGTCGGCGCCAGTCTCCCTGGAAACCTGTACCGCGATGGATCATGCCGCGCAGCGTGGTGAGCAGGCCTTCCCATTCCTCGGCAGGGATGCCGTCCACCGCGGGCACCGGCGAGACAAGCACGCCGTCCACGGCCCCTGAGTTGGCGCACAGCTCGATGGCCCGCTTTTCCCGGTCCGGGTAGTGGAGCACGTCTATGTTCTGGGTGAGCACCGAAAGCCCGGCGATGACGCAGTCCGTGCCCCAGTTGGAAACGCTGGCCACCACCAGATAGTCCGCGGCGAATACAGCGGCCGTGCCCTTGTCGCAGGGGCAGCCGCAGGAGGTGGCCTGGGGCAGGAAGCTGCCGAGGGCCTCGCGGATAATGCCCATGCCGAGTTCGTTGCCGCCGTCGCCGATGCCGAGGATGGGAATGGAGGCCTCGCGGCCCATCTCGAACAGCGGCTCGATGTCCGCCACGTAGCCGGCGAGCGGTCGCCCGTTCATGCCGTGGTAGACGCCCGCCACGTTCTTGCCCGGCCGTTCCACGGCCACCATCAGGTCGGGCCGCATGTTGGCCAATACCTGCTCGCAGTGGCTCCGGCAGGCTTCTTCCTCCCGCGGGAACGGCAGGATGTACACAGGGTTCAGATAGCTGATGGACTCGAGTCCCTCGGGATCGGCGATGCGCGGCGAAAGCCCCGCGCCGATGCACGCCGCCTTTACGGCGTCCACGAATTCCTCGTCCGTCACGATGAGCGATCGCGCGCCGCGGGCCACGCGTAGTGACCGTGCGAGCATGGCCGCGCCGACGGGGCCGTCCGTCTCCGGTACGCCGCCGCCCATGGGAAAACCCGTGGCGATGACCGCGAGTCCGCCCTCTTCCGGCAGGGCGTCGAGCACGAAACGGGCCGCACCCATGCACATGGGGCCGGGCTGCTTGCGCTGCAACGCGGCGTACAGATGATCGGCCACGCCGAGGCAGGCCAGGTCGAGGGTCGCTATCGCGTCGAGCGCCCTTTCCAGAGCGCTCTGCCGTGTCTGTTCAGCTTGATCCATCGTGCTTTCCATATGTTGCAGTGTGGAACTAAAGGCCGATGCATACAGAAGCCGCCGCACCATCGTCAACAGCGCCGCCGCATTTGCTCCGTCACTGCGCCGTGGTATCATGCGCCATGGACAACGCCACGCTCGAAACACTGGCTCATGGCATCCAGCGCTGTCGATCCTGCCGCCTCTGGGAAAACCGGACCCACGCCGTGCCCGGGGACGGCGGGTTCAAACGGCGCGTCGTGTTGCTGGGCGAGGCCCCTGGAGAAAAAGAGGACGAATTCGGTCTTTCCTTCAGAGGACGGACCGGCAGGTTCCTCGATGAGTTCCTCGGCCAGAATGGCTTCGACCGGGACGATTTCTTCATCACCCCGGCCGTGAAATGCCGGCCGCCCAAGAATCGTGATCCGAAAAAGGACGAGCTCGATATCTGCCGCGACAAATGGCTGGACGCACAGCTCGTCGCCCTCGATCCGGCCATGTTGCTGCTCGCCGGCAAAGCCGCCGTGCGTCAGACTCTCGGTCTGGACGAGTCCCTTTCCACCATCAACGGCCGGCTGTTCGCCTATCGCGAAATCCCCGCGCTGGTCACCTACCATCCAACGGCCATGATGCGTTTTCCCAAAATACGGGAGGCCGCGGCAAAGAACCTCTCTTCGCTGCGCAACGAACTCGAAACACTGTGATTGCCACGATCACGGGTTAGCTTTCCATCGCATAGAACCATGACAGCATACAACAGGTAGCAGAAGTGGCAGTATTGTATTGATGTATCGCCCACTCTGATGTATTTTCGACACAACATTCCCGTGAGCAAAAGAGCGCACAGAGAATCACCCGCATCAGGACGACACACCATGGCCCGGTATTGCCGCAACACGGTTTCGTCTGACAGCCAGACCCAGCTACAGCGCTCCCACTGGTTTGCCTGCCATACCGCAGTACCCCTTATCCGTCTCGCTTCGTTTTTCGGACTCCATGTAGCGCCACATCATGCACCCGCTGCCGAGACAGAACCGGAATTTGTCGTCACTCGTGGTCAGCAGCGGGCAATTCTTGAACTTCGCTTCCTTCTCGGGAATCAGCATGGATGTTCCTCCAGTTCATGGTGAACGGCTCTCCGGATTTTTCCAGGGATCGGCGATGCTGACAAGGCTTATGGCACGGATGCTGCTTCATTTTGTTTCATGTCGGAACAATTCAGGCCAGCACTATCGAACACCGCGGAGCACGGCATGATCCTTGTGCGACTTCTGGCCACGGCCGCCCTCGTGCTGCTGCCTGCTATCGCGCAGGCCGGGCAATGGAGCGTACACCTCGCCTCCTACAAGCTGGAATCCAATGTCCATAGGGGCTGGCTCCAGTTGCAGGCTACATATCCCGACCTGCTGTCCGGTCTGCAACCGCAACAAACCGTGGTGCACATACCCGGCAAAGGAACCTTTGTCCGGCTCATGGCCGGGCCCATTCCGAACCGCGCCGACGCCGAGTTCCTGCGTCAACAAATTGTCCGGCGCGGCGCATACGCCGACGTCCTGGCTCTGCCCACAGCCATGCCGCTCAGGGATGACCCGCCCTTGCCGGCGGACGATATCCCGCTGTGCACGGAAATCGGCCACGATCTTCAGGTGCGCATCCGTCACGTGGACACGCACGACCTGATCGGCATGGACGCCAACCCGTTCAATGTCGCGGTTCCCAAGGGAAAACGGTCTCCCGTACCCAGGAACCTCGCCTCCCGCGCATACCGCAGTACAACGAAACCGAGCGGCAAGACAGACGACCGCTCCCTGGTGAGCGCCGTCAGGCAACAATTGCCCCAGCCGGCCACGCTCAGCCTCCACGCCGATTCCCTGGCGGAAAACTCCAACAACGGCGCGCCCAAGGACATTTCTCCTGGCGGCGAGATCCATTCGCCCGAGTTCGCCGGCGTCGCCATCGGCAACGACACGGTGAGCGTCACCCCCGGGCTGTGCAGAATAGGCGACCAGATCGCGCCCTACGCCGGAATCGGCGTCTCGTTCTGAGTTTTTTCAAAAAAAAATTGCCCGCCCCCTAAAGCGCACCCCCCAAGCTGCCGATCAGTACGGGTGACAAGCTCGAAATTTACGATCGGAGAGGGGGTCCTTATGAACGGGTTGACGGCAGCAGGCGGAATGGGCGGTCTTGCCAATGCACTGGAGAGCCTGAAGCTGGCGCAGGAAGCAAGCCACCGGCCGATGGACTCCGGGCAGGAAAGATTCGCAGCCGCCGATTTGCGCGTAAGCGGTCCGCAGAAACAGTCAGCCCCTCTGGCCACGGGACACGCCGTGGCTGGCGTTGGCGAGAACATCAATATCACGGTGTAAGGAATCTCGACCAGAGACAGGCTGCTCCCTTGCCGCGAGCGGCCAGGGAAGCCGAAAGGCTTCCTCCTTGAAGGGTCCCGGCGGCCGTCCACCTGGGGAGAGTTGGACGATTGCAGGGGCCCTCTCCTATTGCCAATGCGAATTCCCGAATCCTCCGCCGGGGGGTTCCGCCGGCGGAGTCCACGCAGCAACGCCCCCAAAACATACGACACGCACTCCGGCGCTTAGGAGCAGTGCATCATGTCATCCCGATATCCAGTCGCAGGACCCCACGTGGCCGTCATTCCCGCGGCCGGGTACGGCACCCGCATGCGCGGCGTCGACCCCTCGCTGCCTCCGGGCCTGCCCAAGGAACTTCTCCCCCTTGCCGGCATGCCGATAATCTTCCACAGCCTGCTTATGGCTATGGAGGCAGGCGCGCGCCACGCCGCCGTGGTGCTGCGGCCAGGCAAGGAATGTCTTCGCCGGCTGCTTTCGGATCCCGAGACGGCGGCTTCCGCCTTTCCCCAAAGCGCCAGTGCGGCCGCCGCCATAGCGGCCTCGCTCACCCTGCACTTCTGCTATCAGGAGACCCCGCGCGGCGAGTGCGACGCCCTGGCCCACGCCTGGCCCGTAATACGCGAGCATGCGGCGGGCGCACCCGTGGCCGTGGTCTATCCGGACAACTTTGCCGCGCCGCGACCCGGCTGCCGTCCCGTCCTGCAGGCTCTCGCGGCCGCCGCGGCCGCGACCGGGCTGGAAACCGTGGCGCTCATGGACCCCGGACCCGAACCGCGCGATGACATCTCGGACTCCGGGCGCGTCCGCCTGTGCCCTTGGTCCGGTTCTCCCGTCTTGTTCGATGGCAGCCGATACCCGGCGGCGGTCCATGAGGTCGGCGCATTCCTGCACAAAGCGCCGGGCATGTTCGCGCCGCGCTTTCCCGGAGAACTGCGCACCT
>JBMCLC010000038.1:0-8425 GCA_048614715.1 Oceanidesulfovibrio sp. | reverse complement strand
GGACGTTTCTGGAAGTGCGTGAAAACAACGTCGCGGCCCAGACGCTCTATGCGCGCGCGGGCTTCGAGTCCGTCGGCGTGCGGCCCGGCTATTATCCGGACACGGGCGAGGACGCCTTGCTGATGCGTCTAAATATGGATGCGGGCCCCACGGATCGGGACTCCGCGGAACGCGACATGGACCAAGGAGACGATACCGAATGAAAAAGCTCATGGCCGCCAACTGGAAGATGTACAAGACCTTGGCCGACGCAGAACAGACGGCGCGGAGCCTCGTGCAAGTCACGGCAGACCTGCCCGAAGACCGCGAGGTCATGGTCTTCCCGCCGTTCACCGCCATCGCCAGCGTGGTGGAAGCCTTTGCCGGCAACGAAAACTTTATCGTGGGCGGGCAGAACTGCTATCCTGCGGAGGAGGGCGCCTTCACTGGCGAGATATCCCCGCGCATGCTGCTGGACCTCGGCTGCCGCTGCGTGCTCACCGGCCATTCGGAACGCCGCCACGTGCTAGGCGAGTTCGACGAGTTCGTGGGCAGGAAGACCGCCTTCGCCCTGAAATCGGGCCTGCACACGGTGCTCTGCATCGGCGAGACTCTTGAGGAACGCGAGGCGGGCGCGCTTTCCGAGGTGCTCACGCGTCAGTTGAAATCGGGCCTGGGCGAGTTGGAGAGCGGCGTGAACCAGGAGGTGCTTTCCGTGGCCTATGAGCCTGTCTGGGCCATCGGCACGGGCAAGACAGCCGGTCCGCCGGAAATAACCGAAGCGCACGGCATGGTCCGCGCGATCCTCCAGGACATCCTGCCCAATACGGGCGCCGCCATCCGCATTCTTTACGGCGGCAGCGTCAAGCCCGGCAACATCGGCGAGATCATCACGCTTGACAACGTGGAGGGCGTCCTGGTAGGAGGCGCCTCCTTACAAGCCGACAGTTTCAGCCAGATCGTCCTGGGCTAAAAAAGTTGAAAAAAACGCTGGACGACACGGAAAGTTTGGTCTAGTAAAACTGGTCTTTCGCTGAGGGCGAACAAGACAATTGGGAAGGGATTCCGTGCAGACACTGATCTTGGCTCTACATATCATCGCCTGCCTCGTGCTAATCGCCGTGGTGCTCCTCCAGTCCGGAAAGGAAGGAATGGGCGTCATCTTTGGCGGGGGTTCGAGCTCCTTGTTCGGATCCTCCGGCGCAGGCGGACTCCTCGCCAAGGTTACTGCCGTGGTGGCTGCGATTTTCCTGGTCACCTCGCTCGGCTACAATGTCCTCATCAGCCCGAAGGCCGCGGAAAAGAGCGTGATGGACGAAGCGCCCATTGCTCAGCCTCTCACCTTCGAGGAGATGGGCAACGCCACCGAACAGGATGCGGGCGAGGCCGAAAACGAGACGGAACCCGCCGATGAGCAGACCTCGCAGGCCGACGACCAGCAGGGCGTCGTGATCGAGGAGCAAACGACTCCCGAACCTCAGGGAGACAACGCGACCCAATAAGCTGTGCACGTGCCGAAGTGGTGGAACTGGTAGACACGCTATCTTGAGGGGGTAGTGGACACCTGTCCGTGGGAGTTCGAGTCTCCCCTTCGGCACCACACATATACGAGAGGCCTCGGCAGTCGCCGGGGCCTCTTTTTTTTGCGTGGTCGGGCCTAAGGCTCATCCCAAAGTGCTCCGCCGGACCTTCCCTTAAACTTCCGAAAGGTGGTTGACTCCTTTGCACAACCCGGTATCAGGGTACGATGATTCAAACGGCCCGGGCAGCGCCGGCCCGCATTATCGTAAGGAGTTTCCATGCGCATGTTATTCCACGGCCTTTTGCCTTTCGTTTGTTTCCTTCTCTTCGCTGTATCAGCCGCCGCACAACAGAACGGCACCATCGTCTTAGAAACCACGCCGGCCGACGCCCTGGTCCGGATAATGAACATCGCCCCGCCGTATGAAGAAGGCATGTCGCTCGAGCCCGGCGTCTACGACGTCGAAGTGTCCAAGAAGGGCTATGTCACCGAGCGCAAGGACGTCACCGTGCAAGGCGGCAAGGCAAACCGCTTCACCTTCGCGCTCAAGGAAGCGCCGCCCGAGGGCACGATGGTTGTTTACACTGAACCGGCCGACGCCCTGGTCCGGATCATGAACATCGCTCCGCCGTATGAAGAAGGCATGTCGCTGAAACAGGACGAGTACACCCTGGAGATATCCAAGCCCGGCTATGAAACACGCACCGACACCGTGAACCTCAAAGCCGGACAGGAGAACCGCTACTCCTACACCCTGAAATCCGCGGCGCCCGAGCCCGTGACCGAGCCGCCGGCGGCCGCTCCCGGTGCAGAAGAGCAGACAATAACCCAGGCGCAGGAGAATACGCCGGACGAGACCGCGGCGACGGGAGCGGAGCAGCCCGAGCAAACCGCAACCGAAATGCCCCAGGCCTCGGCCGAGGCCGAGCAAGCACCCGGCGCCAACGCGACCACAGGCACGCTCACCGTGGTTGCCGAGCCGCGGAACGCCACCGTGCGCATCATGGACATCAAGCCGCCTTACGAGGACGGCATAGCCCTGGAGCCGGGTCTGTATGCGCTGGAAATTTCCCACCCAGGATACGCGACCCAGTCTTTGGACTACATGGTGGAGGCAGGCACCGAAAACACAGTGACGGTGACGCTTGCACCGGAGGACTCCACAGGGACGGCGTTTCCGTCTCCGGCTGCGCCGGCACAAGATTCACCCGCCATGCGTGCCGAGCTTGTGGAAGATTTCGACAACAACGACCGCGACTGGTACGAGACCACCTCCCCCCAGGTGGAAATTGCGGTGCAAAGCGGCCATTACCACATCGCCCACAAGGACGACGCCCAGGGCTGGATCGCCTGGAACAAGGCGCCGTTCGATCCTGAGATCGACTTCGCCGTGGAAGCCACGTTCAAGAAGGTGGACGGGGTGCTGGACTACGGCTACGGCCTCATCTGGGGCGTCACCAGCAAGGGCGAGTCCTACCACAGCTTCCGCATCAGCGGGAACGGCCTGTACAGCTACCGTCAGGAAAAAGCGGGCCAGCTCTCCACGATCATCGACTGGACCCCGAGTCCGGCCATCGTCCCGGGACTCGGCGCAACCAACACCATCCAGATCCGGCGGCAGGGAGATACCCTGGATTTCTACATCAATGGCGAACTCGTGGACTCCACTCCCTACATTCCGGCGGACGGGACCATGGTAGGGTTCAAGGTGGACAACCGCCAGATCGTGAACGTGGAGAGTCTGAAAGTGGGTCTGGCGCAGTAGCGCCCTATTCTGACTTGACACAAGAAAAAGCCCGGGCATCGTGATGTCCGGGCCTTTTCTTCATCTGGCGGATGAAGCTGTCTGCTGTGGTCTATACCTCGCCGCGGCCCACCGGGTAGGAGTCGCGATGGGGTGCTGTCGCCCTGGTCAGCCAGTCGATGACCTTTCCCAGGTGCTCCATGTTGTGCATGCCTTCCTCGTCGCTGGAGACCTCGCCCTTGTTCATGCCGTAGCCCATGTTCCAGTAGGTGGACCCGGGCACGATCATCTCGGACATGAGGTACATGTGGTTGATGGAATCCAGCACGTGGGTGGCGCCGCCACGGCGAACCGCCACCACGCCGGCGCCGATCTTGCCGCGCAGCAGGCCGCCGTTGGCTATGGAGACGAGACCGGAGCGGTCGAGCACTGCCTTGCACTCGGCGCTCACGTCGGCGAAGTAGGTGGGCGAGCCCATGATGATGGCGTCTGCGCGCACGATCCTGTCCTGCACGTCGTTGAACTCGTCGTTGGTCACGGCGCAGCGCTTGTCCTTGTTTTCAAAACACTTGTAGCAGGCAATGCAGCCGCGCACATTGCGGCCGCCCACCTGGACAAGCTCGGTCTCCCACCCGGCCTCGTTCAATGGGGTCAAAACTTTTTCCAGCAATGTCTGCGTGTTGCCGTCTTTTCTCGGGCTACCGTTGATGGCGAGTGCGTACATGGAATTACCTCCGGAGGTTTGGGCTTTCAGGAACACAGACCTCACACCGTATCAGGAAATTGAATTGCGGCAAGAAGGGGTGTGGTACACCAACCATCAGGCATTTCAATTTTTAAGGCATCAAAAAAAGCCCCGGACAACTGCATCCGGGGCTTTCGCAATGCCATTGAAACTCCCGGACGCTGCTAGATGCCATCCAGGCATCCCTTTTCGTTGGCGACGAGGTCGTCGTAGGTCTCTCTGCGGCGGGCCAGGTGGGCAGTACCGCCGTCCACGAGGACCTCGGCCACGCGGGGCCGCGAATTGTAGTTCGAACTCATGGTGAAGCCGTATGCGCCGGCCGAGTAGACGGCCAGAAGCTCGCCGGATTCCACGCCGGGCAGCGTTCTGCCGCGGGCCAGGAAGTCCCCGGATTCGCAGATGGGTCCCACCACGTCCACCTCGCGCTCGGGCCGGCCCTTGGGCGCGACCTCGCCTATGCGGTGGAAGGAATCATAAAGCGAGGGCCGCACCAGGTCGTTCATGGCGCCGTCCACGATGACGAACTCCTTGGTCTCGCCGCCCTTGGTGTAGAGGACTTCGGTGACCAGAATGCCGGCGTTGCCGGCGATGACGCGGCCCGGCTCCAGAATGACCTGCATGGGCACGTCGGCCAGCTTACGGGTGAGCGCCTCGCCAAAGGCCGAGGGGTGAGGCGGCTCTTCCTCGTCGTAGGTGATGCCGAGGCCGCCGCCGAGGTCCAGGTACTGGATGTCCAGCCCCATGGCCGTGAGCTTGTCGCGGAAGACCATGATCTTATCGAGCGCTTCCAGGAAGGGGTCGATGGAGGTGAGCTGCGATCCGATGTGGCAGTCGATGCCCACGGGATCGATGTTTTTCAGTTCCTTGGCCTTCTTGTAGCCGTTCAGGGAGGACTCGATGTCCAGTCCGAACTTGGCCTTTTTCAGGCCTGTGGCGATGTACGGGTGGGTCTTGGGGTCCACGTCCGGGTTGATGCGCAGGCTGATACGCGCCGTTTTGCCCACCATTCCCGCTATTTCATTGATTTTTTCGAGCTCGGCCAGGGATTCCACGTTGAACATCAGGATATCCGCGGCCAAAGCTTCCTCAATCTCGTGGGCGCGCTTGCCCACGCCCGAGTAGACGATCTTGGAGGGATTCACGCCGGCAGCCAGGGCGCGGTGCAGCTCGCCGCCGGAAACGATATCCATGCCCGCGCCCATGTCGGCGAGGAGCTTGAGGATGCAGAGATTGGAGTTGGCCTTCACCGAGTAGCACGTCAGATGGTTAAGACCGGAGAAAGCAGAATCGAAGGCCTCGAAGTGGCGGCGGAAGGTTCTGGCCGAGTAGATGTACAGGGGCGATCCGAACTCCTTGACGAGGTCGGTCACGGGCAAGTCCTCGGCATGGAGCACGCCGTCGCGGTGTTCGAAAAAGTGCATATGTCCAGCTCCTTGAAGTGTAATGTCAGGGCCCGGCTTTTTTGCCGGTCGCGGCGAGGGTATTGCTCTTACCCGGTAGGGCTACCGCGCGGGGCGTGAATATGTCCAATATATTGTTGCGGATCAAACCATATGAAAAAAATAGGCAACCCATAATCCTGCACGCATTGGTCAGTTGTTGTTCAGTTTTTTCTTCAATGTGCTCAGAAGGTTGAGAGCTTCAAGCGGCGAAAGTGCATCGAGGTCCGCATCCGACAGAGTGTCCGCTATCTGGGCGAGCAGCTCGGCGCGTTCCGGGGAAACATCGCTGAACGCGGGCGGCTCGGCCGGAATTTCGTTCCTGTGCGCGGGCCTGTCCAGACCGGGCAGGGTGGCGGGGCAGGACTCCACCCGCGTAAAGGCTCCGCGGTGTGACTCACCGCGTTTGGCGCGCTCCTCCAGGTCTGCCAGAATCGCCTTGGCCCGTTGCACCACGCGCGGCGGCACGCCGGCCAGCTTGGCCACCTCGATGCCGTAGCTACGGTCCGAGGGACCGGGCACGAGGCGGCGCAGGAACACGATGTCCCCACCCCATTCCTTGACCGCGATGTTCAGGTTGCGCACGCCGGGGATGGTCCCCTCCAGGCTGGTGAGCTCGTGGTAATGGGTGGCGAAGAGGGTGCGCATGCCGTCGCCGCCGCGGGCTGCGAGCTCCTCGACCACGGACCAGGCCAGGGCCAGGCCGTCGAAAGTGGATGTGCCGCGACCGATCTCGTCCAGGATGATCAGACTGCGCTTGCCGGCCTGGCGTAGAATGCGTGCGGTCTCGGTCATTTCTACCATGAATGTGGACTGGCCCTGGGCCAGATTGTCAGATGCGCCCACGCGGGAGAAAATTCGGTCGGCCAGACCGAGTCTGGCTTTTGATGCAGGCACGAACGAGCCCATCTGCGCGAGGATGAGGATGAGCGCGGCCTGCCGCAGCACCGTGGACTTGCCAGCCATGTTCGGCCCGGTGATGAGCAGGATCTTGCGGTCCTCGTCCATGGCCAGGTCGTTGGGGATGAAACTGGCCGCGCCCTGCACCGCCTCCACCACGGGATGTCGGCCGCCGGAGATGTTCAGCTCGCGGCCGGTGGTCAGTTCGGGACGGGTCCAGCTGTTCACCCGCGCGGCCTCGGCCAGGGCCTGCCAGTAATCCACGGCGGCGAGAACGTCGGCCATGTACAAGAAGCGCGGCCTGGCATCGGCCACCTGGTCGCGGAGTTCCAGGAAGAGCGTGTATTCGTACCGCTTGCGCTCCTCGCTGGCGTTCATGAGTTTTTCTTCCAGCCCCTTGAGCTCGTCCGTGGTGAACCGTTCCGCGTTGGCCAGGGTCTGGCGACGCACGAACCGCTCCGGCGCGTCGCCCGCCTGACCGCGCGGGAGTTCGAAGTAGTAGCCGAACACCCGGTTGTAGCCGAGCTTGAGCTTGGGCAGGCCGGTGTCTGCGCGCTCGCGGGCCAAAAGGTCCTCCAGCGCGCTTTCCCCGTGCTCGGCCAGGTTCAGGAGCTCGTCCAGCTCGGGCCGGTAGCCCATGCGGAACAGGCCACCCTCGGTGATGACCGGCGGCGGGTTGTCCACGAGCGCGGATTGTAGCAGCGCATGGAAATCTTCGAGGTCGTCCCAGTTGGTCAGAATGGCGGCCACGGCCTTGGGCGGCGGGGTGGCGTTGCAGGCCTGGTCGAGCAGCCGGCGCACGCCGGGCAACCGGCCGATGGAGGAACGCAGGGCCGTGAAGTCCTTGGGCGTGGCGCGGCCCAGAAAGATGCGTGTGATGCAGCGCTCCAGATCGAAAACCGCATCGAAGGATTCGCGGACCGCCGCGCGCAGGGTGCCGTCGTCAGCAAGCCAGGCCACGGCGTCCAGGGTTTCCTCGATGGGTCCGGCCTCCCGCCAGGGGTGCTTCATGCGGTCGCGCAGCAACCGGCCGCCCATGGGCGTCTTTGTCTTGTCCACCACATGGATCAGGGTTCCCGGACCGGTGCGGCCGTCCAGGCGGCGGAAAAGCTCAAGGTTGCGTTCGGTGACCTCGTCGAGCAGCAGGTGCTTGCCCAGGGTCAGGGGCTTGAAGGGGGCGAGATGCTCCAGCTCGTGCTTCTGGGTCTGGACGCAGTAGAAGAGCAAGCCGCCGAGAGCCTTGACCAGCTCGGGCTTGCCCTTGAGATCGAGCACGGCGAGGTCCGCGACCCGCTGCGTCTTGAGGATGCGTTCTTCGGCCGAGGCGTGGTCGAAGGGGCCCTTGCCGGGCAGCCTGACGATTTGACCGAAATTCTGGGACACGAATCCGGGCGCGTCCTGCCCGTCCGGCACCAGCAGCTCACGCGGGCCAATTTTCTGGGCCCATTGCCACAGTTCGTTCTCCCGCGCGGACTCGAATCCGGACCAGTCGCCCGTGGAGTAGTCGAGCCAGGCCAGGCCGCCGCGGTTTTTGGAGGAATTCCAGTACAGAGCGGCGAGGAAGTTGTGGTCCTTGGCCTCCAGGGCGTCTTCATCCACCACCGTCGCCGGCGTGAGCACCCGGGTGACTGCGCGCTTCACCAACCCCTTGGCTTCCTTGGGGTCCTCTATCTGGTCGCAGATGGCTACCTTGTAGCCTTTCTCCAGCAGCTTGCCGAGGTACTCCTTGGCCGCATGGTGGGGCACGCCGCACATGGGCACGCGCATCTCGTCGTTGGGGTTGCGGCTGGTGAGGGCGATGGAGAGCTCGCGCGCGGCGACTTCCGCATCCTCGAAAAAGAGCTCGTAGAAGTCCCCCATCCGGTAGAACAGCAGCGCATCGGGATACTCTTCCTTGATCCCGAGGTACTGCTCGAACATGGGGGTGAGTTTCTTTGTGCTCATGGAATGGAGAGCCCCGCACACCAGAACGGCAGGCGCGCGGGGCAGCTTGTCTGTATGGGCGAGCCGGGAAAAAACCGGCCGGGAAACGCCGGCGGAGCGGCCGCTTTAGGAAGCGGCCGACTCGGAGTCCTCATCGGACTGGGCCGCGGAGG
>JBMCLC010000037.1:0-8891 GCA_048614715.1 Oceanidesulfovibrio sp. | reverse complement strand
TGTTGGATTTCTTGTCGTTCATGTACGCCTCGAGAAATAAGTATCGTTCGCTCAGAAACCAGACCAAAATGCTGTGGTTCAGTTCAATGTAATAATATCTCGGATTACGTCAACCTTTATCACGCGAGCCTCGGCCCAGTCCAGGCAGTCGTCTGCGCTCCTGCTTGGTCTCCTTCTTTGGCGCCGCCTCGGTGGACAGCTGCTGGCGCTGCAGGCGGGCAAGCTCCCGCAGGTCCTCCACCTGGTCGGTCTCGTCCACGATCTCTTTGCCCAGCATCTCTTCGAGCACGTCCTCCAGGGTAACCACTCCGTCCACGCCGCCGTATTCGTCGAGCACCACAAACAGGTGGAGCCGGGACTCCAGAAAGCGCAGCAGCAATCGGTCCAGGGACAAGGACGCGAGCACGAAGCGCACCGGCCGCATGAGCTTGCCCAGGGTGATCTCGTCCTGCTGGTTGGCCAGGGCGTTGAGCACGGCGCGGCGGTAGACGATGCCCACCACCTCCTCGGGGTCGTCGTTCTCGTACACGGGAATCCGGCTGTAGTTCCAGAACTTGGACATGCTGCGGGCCTCGGCCGCCGTGGTGGAGGTGGGCAGGGAGAAGACCACGGTGCGCGGGGTCATGATGTCGCCGACCACCTTGGTGTCCAGGCTCAGGATGTTGCGGATGGTGGATTCTTCGAACGCCTTGAGGATGCCGGCCTTCCGCGTCAGGCTCACGATGGCCATGATGTCGTTTTCCGTGGTCGCCGTCTGGGCGGAGCCGGGCCGGCGCACCAGCTTGGTGACGTTGCCTGTGATCCAGATGAGCGGCAGGAGGGCAAAGACCAGGTACTTGAGCGGCTTGGCCATGAACGGTGCGATCTGCTTGGCGTAGGCCACGCCCATGGTCTTGGGCACGATCTCCGAGCAGATGAGGATGGCCAGGGTGAAGAATGCCGCGAAAAAACCCGTGTAGGCATCGCCGAAGTAGTTTACCGCGGCGGCGCCTGCTATGGAGGCGCCCGCTGTGTTCGCCACTGTATTCAATATGAGAATGGCGGAAATGGGCTTTTCGATGTCCTTGCGCAATTCCTGCAGGATAACGCCGGAAGGGCGGCCCTGGGAGCGCAGGTGTTCCACATGGCTTACGGAAACGGAATAGAGCGCGGCCTCCATGACGGAGCACAGCGCGGATATGATGATGGCCAGTCCAGCGGAAAGTAAGAGCTCGAACATGGCTATCCGTGGCCGAGGCGGGGCAGCGGGCGGTTGACGACAGGTCGGAGCCTAGGTCGGTTGTATTCCAGAGCGTCCATTCTGATATGATAACGGACAAAGTGCGCAAAAATCAATCCTGCATAGGGACTTGCGGGCAGGATTCTTGCCAGTGTCGTACGCACGTGTGATAACGGAGCCAAGGAGAGAGACGTCAACGAAACGCCCGCGTATGAAACATCTGTATTTCGACTACAACGCCACCACCCCGGTCCACCCCGACGTGCGCGATAGAATGGCGCCGTATCTTTCAGAAAACTTTGGCAATCCAGGATGCCCGCACCTGCCTGGGCTGTTGGCCAAGGAGGCCGTGGCCGAGGCCCGCTCCCACGTGGCCGCGCTGCTTGGCGTGGAGCCGGAGAACGTCGTTTTCACCTCGGGCGCCACGGAGGCAAACAACATCGCAGTCATGGGCACTGTGGGGCCGTTCGCGCCCAAGGGTCATCCCACCCGCATCGCCGTGAGCGCCGTGGAGCACCCGGCCGTGTTCGAGCCGGCGCGCGCCCTGCAGCGTATCGGCGCCAAGATGTATGTTCTGCCCGTGGATTCCACGGGGGTGCTCGATCTCGCCTCTCTGGAAAAAGTCTGCGCGGCCAACGGGCCGGGGCTGCTGGCGGTGATGCTCGCCAACAACGAGACAGGCACGCTCAACCCGGTGCGGGAGGCCGCAGCCATAGCCAAGGAGCACGGCTGGCTCGTCCATTGCGACGCGGCCCAGGCTGTGGGCAAGATTCCGGTGGACGTCCGGGAGCTCGGCGTGGACTACCTCGCCGTGGCCGGCCACAAGTTCTACGCGCCCAAAGGCGCGGGGGCGCTCATCGTGGCCAGCGAGGAAGCGCGCCGGAGCATCGGACCGGTCGCTTTCGGCGGCGGACAGGAGCAGCGACTGCGGCCGGGCACGGAGAATGTGCCGTACATCGTGGCCCTGGGCGCCGCCGCGCAGATTGCCGGTCGCGACGTAGCGGCAGAGGCCGAGCGGCAGAAAAGGTTCGGGCTGCGGCTCATGGAAGGGATAGACGACCTGGGCATTTCTTCCATGGTTCTGGGCAAACCCCTGCTGCACGAAGAACGCCTACCGCAGACCGCCAACGTGGGGTTCGAGAACCTCAAGGCCGGGGACATTCTCTCCGGCCTTGTGGCGCGGGAAGTTGCCGTATCCGGCGGCGCGGCCTGCCACGCCGGGCAGATGAGCATTTCCATCACGCTGCTGGCCATGAACGCGCCGGAGCGATTCGCCGCTGGCGCGATTCGCTTTTCCTGGGGCCGGTTCACGCAGGAGTCGGATGTGGACGAGCTGCTGGAGCGGCTGGAGGACACGCTGTCCGAACTGGGGTGAGCCGCAATCCGCCAGGACTTTCGAGTCGACTCGAAAAAAAAGCCGGCCCTCCATGCGGAAGGCCGGCTTACAGCTTTGAATAAGTGGATTTTATGTCCAGATTTCTGGACTCCTCTACAGATCCTTGGAGATCATCTTGAGCAGGCGCAAAAGCTGGTTGGTGAAGCCGGCCTCGTTGTCGTACCAGATGATCAGCTTGCAGAGCCGCTTGTCGACGACGTTGGTGGTGAGCGCGTCCACCACGCCGCCGTAGATGGAGCCCATGTAGTCCACGCTGACCAGGGGCTCCTCGGAATAGCCGAGGTTGCCCTGCATGGGGCCTTCGCTGGCCGCCTTCAGCGCTGCGTTCACTTCCTCGGCCGTGCAGTCCCTGGCCAGCTCGCAGGTGAGGTCCACCAGGGAGACGTTGGGCGTGGGCACGCGGATGGCCATGCCGTCCAGCTTTCCGGATAGCTCGGGGATGACCTCGGTTACGGCCTTGGCTGCGCCCGTAGTGGTCGGAATCATGGATACGGCGGCGGCGCGTCCGCGGCGCAGGTCCTTGTGCGAGCCGTCCAGAATGCGCTGGCTCATGGTGTAGGAGTGCACCGTGGTCATCAGGCCGTGCACGATGCCGAATTCGTCGTTGAGCACCTTGGCTGCCGGGGCCAGGCAGTTGGTGGTGCAGGAGGCGTTGGAGATCACGTCGTGCTTTGCCGGGTCGTAATCCTGGTGGTTCACGCCCATGACGATGGAGATATCCACGCCCTTGCCCGGTGCGCTGATGATGGACTTCCTGGCGCCGCCTTTCAGGTGCTGGGCCAGACCGTCGCGATCCTTCATTTTGCCGGTCGTCTCCACCACCATGTCCACACCGTACGGGCTCCAGTCGTATTCGCCCAGGGGCTGGCGGCTCACGGCGATTTCCCTGCCGTTGACGATCAGGCCCTTGTCGTTGTGCGAGACGCCCGGAAAGCGGCCGTGGCAGGAGTCGTAGGCCAGAAGGTGGGCAAGGCTCGCGTTGTCCGAGCGGGCGTTGATCACGGCGAGTTCGATCTCCGGCTCGTCCGCGAGCAGGCGGGTGAGGTAGCGGCCGATGCGGCCGAAGCCATTCATTCCGAGTTTTACGCTCATTGCATGACTCCCTTGGGATTATGAGGAATGGTCCATGAGTCGGGCGGCGCCCTGAGCGGCTGTAAGGCGCGCGGCCTCGGCGACCTGCTCGGACGTCGGGGCTCCGTCCGCATCGAATATCACAAGACACACGCCCGTGCGCACGGCGGCGCGAATGGGATGCTCTCTTGTGGGAAAGAACGTGGCGTCCGCGGGCTCGGCCGATGCCAGGACGTCCGGGCCGGGACGCACGGCCAGCGGCACATTGGGCAGCATGGAGGTGGCGCGGACGAGATCGCTCAACTCGGGCAAGGAGCCGGGAGCGAAGGCCAGCACGTCGTCCGGGCCGGGGTTCGCCAGGCCGAGGCAGTCCATGGAGCAGCCGCGCAGGGGGAACATGCCCGCCTCGCGGATCGCGTCGGTGGCTGAATCGTCGGCTGCGGCGCACAGCGCGAATCCGGCGGCGGCGGCCTGGGGAATGAGCGAGGCGTCGCGCACGCCCTGCAAAGCCAGGGCGAAGGCGAAGTTCTCGCCGTAGGCGGCGCGGGCGGCGTCCGTAAGCGAATCGCACACGGCGCGCCAGCCCGAGGCCGGGAAGTCCGCGGCGTTGAGCACCAGAAGAATGGGCGAACCCTCGGCGGCCGCGGCCTGGATGGCCGGCAGGCCCTGGTCGGCGCTGTGGATTATGAAAGCCGGCGCGGCGTAGCCGGCGGTGTAGGCGTCCTGGAGTATCGTATCGAGAATGGTTCTGGGAGCTGTCATGGTCGTGAGTTCAATAGGGTGCTCGCGCCCGGGCCGAACGCCCGGAAACCGCGCAGGGACGGGGACGCAAGTTCGACTGTCCCTGTGTAGGGTAGGTTTCGGGGAGTGTCAATGAACCCCTCAAATTGAAGCGGTTGGCGATCACGTCGTGATTTTGAGCGATTTCACCAGCCGGACCAGCAGCTCCGGGGACTCGTTGAGGTCGGACTGCTCCAGAAAGCGCCTGCGCTGCGCGAAGCGGTCTTCCAGCGTGGCCACGTATGCGGTGCGAGCGTCCACGGCGTCCGGGTCGTACATTTCCGCGAATCCGGGCAGCACAGCGTTCACCGACTCGGCCGTGGGAATCTGCGAACCGGGCAACAGGTTCCACTCGCGCCACTCCAGCCTGTCCAGAAGAATGGACGTCTGCAGGGTGAGCGAGGTCTCCAGCGGGATGGGGTGGAGGTCGGAATCCGAGTGCTTCCAGAAGCCCACGGAGTTGAAGCAGAAACAATGCGCGCCGTGCTCCAGCACGCCGAGGAACGCCTCCACGTCCTTCCACAAGGGGTACACGCGGAAGGGGTTGGCGAAAGGAATGAACACGAGCTTCTTGAGTTCTTCCTCGGACACGTTCTCGGCCAGGTTGCGTTTCGTCATCAGGCTTGCGCCCATGGCCACGGCGAGATCGTTGTTGCTGAACCGGATGATGGGCGGCAGCGTGGTGTCCTTGGTAAGCCAGCAGACCAGGTCCGGGAAGCGGCAGCGATTCACGTACTTGCCGAGCAGGTCGCGGTCGAATAGGGCGCGGCCGTTGGGATTGCGCAGGTCCTGCCCCAGGGGCAGCACCTTGCCGTCGGCGTTGATGAGGCCGTGGTTCATGATGGAGACGCAGTACTCCCATTCCGGATGGCCCAGGGGCCGGGAGTCGGTCTTGTCGAACAAGGTGGGCTCCCAGACGCGGCAGACTTTGGCCTCGCTGTCTATCTGGAAGGCGTCGTCGTGCAGGACCACTTTCCTGAATCCTTCTGGCAGGGTGCCGACGTTGTCCGGGGCGTTGGTATGGGAGCTCTTGCCCGTGCCGGAAAGGCCGAAGAAGGCGATGGAACGCTTGTTGATGCTCTTGTGCACATTCTTGCACGCGGCGAAGTCGAACTCCTTGATGCCACCGTGGCAGGCGGCCCAGCCCAGGCGCATGCCCGAGGTCCAGGCCAGGGTCAGGGTGCCCTTCTTGCGCTCGCCGAAGTAGCGCATGCCGAAATTGAACATGACGTTGGCGTCTTCATCCACCAGGGCGAGCTGGGAGCCGCCTTCGTCGTGGTAGTACGGGTCGCGGATGGTCCAGTTGTTGTCGCCCACCACGATGATGTCCGGAACGGGCAGGACCTCGCTTGCGGCGTATTCCTCGGCCAGCTCCTCGAACGGCGTGAAGTTCACCAGCCAGTTGAAGACGTTCATGGCGTCGTCTTCGGCGGCTAAGATGGTGGCCTTGATCATCATCTCCGGGTCCAGGCCGACCACGGCGTGGGCCTTGATGAGGGGCCGTTCGCGCAGGGTCACGAAGGCTTCTCGCACGTCGCCCAGCACCTTGCGCTTCTCGGAGGCGGGCATGCGGTTGAAAAACCGGCGGGCCTGGGCCGTGCGGCCCACGATGCGTCCGTGCACGTGGTTCAGCACGGTGGCGCCGCCCGGCAGGCCGAGTCTCTTGGCCGCCGGCGGATAGATGGGCAGATCGGTCTCGATAACGTCTTTCTGGCGGCGGGCCAGTTCGTACGCCTCGGCGGCGGATACCGTGCGCACTGCAGGATCGCAGATCAGCGTTTCCGCCATGGCGCGGGTCGGGGGAATGCTCTTCAGGTCGTCCTTGTAAAACTCAAACGTCGATTTGCTTGCCATATCGCAGGGCTCCCTCGTGCTGTTTGGGGGGGCCATACCGTGTCTACCGATGAAAGGCCAGTCTGTATTTGTGTGTATTGTCGGCTGGCTCGTCCCGGCACCCCTTTTCGAATGCTTCGAGCGGTGCTACAGAGAACGGTATGAAACGTCCCATCGATCTACTTGTGTTCGATCCGCAGTCCGATCCTGAGCCCCGGCAACGCGACGTCGTGGAAACGAAATTCGGGGCGCAACCAGCCGGCCCGGCTCGCTGGCAGGGCGACGCGTGTTCTACAGACGATTCGTTCGAGTACGGCAAGGCCATGGCCGGCCTGGCCGCGGCCCTCAAGGCGCGCAACAAGGGAGCGCGGTCCGCAGGCGGCGCGCAGGTGTACAAAGCTAAGGCCAAAAGCCGTAAGACGCTGTCGAACGCGCTCGGCAGGATTTTCGATGCGCAGGGCGGCGGCCCGCAGGACGACGTGGCCGTGCGCCGGCCGCTGAAGAAGCCGGAGGAAGTGTAGCTTTATTTATGTATGCATGCCTTCAGCCGTGAATGGCTTTTCATCCGGCAGATAAGCCAACGCCTCTGGCGGCAAAGGGGATGGTGTTCCCCGTGCCCTATCTTAAGGATGCAGGGAGCGCTGCTTCCTGGCAGGGTGTCCGAGGGACAGCGTCCCCCGGAAATATTTCTTAATAAAGTACTGAATTACTTCTTCCTTTTCTCCATTGCCTCCAGCAGAACTCGCTCCGCCTCCTCGCAGACCTGGTGCAGGGGCTGCATGGCGTCGATTTTGCGGTAGCGGTCCTTGTTGATGGCGGCCCAGGTCAGGTAGCCCTCGCGCACGCGGGCGTGGAAGTCCAGGGATTCCGCTTCGAAACGGCCTTCGGTCGCGGTCTTCTGCTCGGCCACGTTGCGGGTGAAGGCGCGTTTCAGGCCCACCTCCGGCTCCAGGTCGAAAAGCAGGGTGAGGTCCGGCCACAGCCCTTGCACGGCCACGTCGTTGAATTCGTGCAGCTTCTTGGGGTCCAGGCCCCGTCCATATCCCTGATACACCACGGTGGAGTCGGCGAAGCGATCGCAGAGCACCACGAGGTCGTCTTCCAGCGCCGGCCGGATGACGTCGTGGATGTGCTGGGCGCGGTCGGCCAGGTACAGGAACAGCTCGGCCTCGCTCGCGAGGTCGGTGGAGGAGATGTCCAGCAGGATTTTGCGCAGGGTCCGGCCCAGGCGGGAGCCGCCGGGTTCGCGCGTGGTGGTCACTCCGTAGCCCTTGGCCATGAGCACCTCGGCCAGATGGACGATGACCGAAGACTTGCCCGACCCCTCTATCCCTTCAAAGGTAATGAACATTGGTTTTCCTTGTTCGGCTTTTCCCGGTTGTTTGGGGAGGAGGAGCCCGGCGTGGGCCGGGGCTTGAACAGGAATCGATCCAGGCCGCGCTGGAACGTGGACCAGCCCGTCACGTCCTCCGGCTCGCCGCTGTTGCAGGGCTGCGCCGCTTCCTCAAGCGGGGCGAGGGCGTTCGCTACCTGGTTCATCTTGGCGTCCATGTTGTCCGCAAAGTGCAGTGCGAAGGCCTCGGCCGTTTTAGGCCGCTTGGGCGAGCCGTACTCGTACTCGCCGTGGTGCGACAGGATGATGTGCTTGAGGTGCAGGACGAGGTGATCCGGCAGACCCGATTCCTGCAGAAAAGGGGCGATCTTTTCCAGGCCGATCTGGATGTGGCCCATGAGCCGGCCGGCGTCGGTGTAATCGTTGGCCAGACCGCCGGTGAGCTCCCAGGCCTTGCCCAGGTCGTGCAGGACGGCCGCGGCGAAAAGTGTCTCGCGGTCCAGGTGCGGGTACTGGTCCGCGAATTTCATGCACAGGCCGCACACGTCGAGGGTGTGCTCCAGCAAGCCGCCGAGATAGGCGTGGTGCATGGCCTTGGCTCCGGGCGCGTAGAGCAGTCGGTGGCGGATTTCGTCATCGCCGAGGATTTTTTTCATGAACTTGCGCCACGGCGGGTAGTGGAGGTTCTGCCGGCACAGCTCCTCGAGTTTGTGCATCATGTCCTCGGGCTTCTGCGGGGCCGAGGGCATGTACTCCGAATAATCCACGCGCAGGGCGATATCGCCCACTGGCAGGTCCTGGATTTCGTCACCCTCGCCGGACACGACCGCGACATAGGCGAGGCGGTCCAGGCTGAGCTGCACGGAATCCCGGAACATGCTGGCCCGCGCTTCCACAAGCACGAGGCGGCAGGGCTCGATGGACGGGTACTGCTGGCTGAGCGGGCTCCATATCTTGGCTTCCACGGTGCCCGTGGCGTCCATGAGCTGGAGGGTCCAGAACGGACCGTTCTTGGCAGTGCCGCTGCGCGCGGAGGCGATGGCGAAAACATCGTGCACGGCGTCGCCGGACTGCAGGTCGCGGACGAACTGCCGTTTGGTATGGCTGGGGATTGGCTCCACCTTCCGAGAAGCTTCCATGGGTCGGCGCGTCACTCCGATGCAACAAGTGGGACATATGAAAAGGCGGGATGTTGCTGCTGAGGGTGGTATGGTATACGCTCCCCGTTCGTGTCGCATCCCGCGGCCCGAGCAGGCGCC
>JBMCLC010000036.1:0-8931 GCA_048614715.1 Oceanidesulfovibrio sp. | reverse complement strand
AAACAGGGACGTGGCGAATCGCCGGGAAATAGACGAAACGAGCGCTTCAAATCCGATGCGGTACGCAATGCTCCGCTCTTTTGCGGACTGACTAGAATGGGTCATTGGACGCCGTGTGGCCGCGGCCATATTGTGAAAAGGACGGTTCATGTCGTTGCAAACGCTGTATAGCAGAGTGAGTGGCGGCTTGAAAGAACTTCGCATATACGGTGTGCGGGTTGACTTTCCTGGCGCGTTCTAGCCATTGTCTGTATGCAGAATGCCGACCGGTGCGGCGCATGCCTTTGGCGAGATTCGCGCCGCCGTGTGTCCGGCCTGCAACGGGCGTCCCGCCCCGGCGCGGGCGTCATGCATACGGGAGGCCGGCACGATGGTGCTCCAGGCTCCTGGCAATATCTAGCGATGTCCAATGGAGGATATCGAGATGGCCTTTCTGGACAAGCTTCTGGGCAAGAAGCAGAACAACGATTTACCTCTGGCCGAGGATTCGCCGCAGCAGGCCCCGCATGCAGCTCCCATGGCCGTATCGGCTGAAGGCGCTTCGGCATACACGCTGCGCGCCAAGCGAGGCAAGGAGGGGCAGGTCCTGCTGCTCGTGGTGGCCGGCCGGCTGGACGCTTTGTCTTCTCCCGCCTTCGAGGCCGAATGCACAAGGTATCTGACCCCCGCGGTGCGGCACTGCATACTCGACTGCCAGGGGCTGGCGTACCTGTCCAGCGCCGGGCTGCGCAGCCTGATGACCCTGTCCATGAAGCTGCGGTCCATGAATGCGGTCCTTGTTTTCAGCGGACTGACAGAGAATGTGCAGACCATTTTCCATTCGGCCGGTCTGCTCAAGATGTTTCCTGTCTACGAATCCGTGGAAAAAGCTGTGCGCGGCATCCAGAAGGGGTAGGCCATGGTTTTCAGGCGACGCTTTTCAGCCAAGCTGGAGAGCCTCCCCGACGTCCGCGACTTCGTGCTCGTGGCGGCGTCGCGGACCGGCTTTCCGGATGCCAGGCAGATGGTTCTCGAGCTTGTCCTGGAAGAGCTCTTCGTGAATATCGTATCCTATGCATTCGTGTGTCCGGTGCGGGGGCCGGCGGCAGGCGCGGCTGGCCATGCCATGCCGGTGATAGCCCCGGTGGAATACACGCCAGAGGACGCGCATCTGGACGTGCTCTGCGGCGCGGGGAAGGACGCCCCGGAAATGCACGGTCCGCTGGGCCATGCCATAACGGACTCCGGGCACAAGCCCGAGGAGCTGTTCTGCGTGGTGCTGGAGGATGAGGGTATCGCGTTCGATCCGCTGGCCGCGGACACGCCGAGCCATCTGGACCATGACGTGGAAAGGCGCCAGTGCGGCGGGTTGGGCATCCATTTCGCCAAGGAGCGCTCCGCCGCCATGGCCTACGAACGCATCCGGAGCGCGAACCGGCTGGGCTTCTGCATCCATCATTAACAACGGCCAGTCGGCCGGGGGCTCAGGGCTTGGACGTGTCGTCCGATTCGATGGTGACGATGGCGTCATCGTCCAGGTAGAGGTCTTCGTACCGTTCGCCCTCGTCGCTCAGCTCCATCTCCGCGTAGCCGTTCTCATCCTCGTCATCCAGGACAAACTCCATGTCCTCTTCCTGATAGTCGGGATGGACTCTCACATCCGAGTGGATGGCGACGAGGTTGGCCGGATCGTCGTACGGCTCCAGCTTCCCATCATATATTTCCGGGTTCTGGGCGTACATCTCGCCCGGCGGTGGAGGAATGACCTCGAAGCCTCCCTCGGGCGGCGTCTCTCCGGAGTACCCGTCCGGCGCTGCCGGGTTGGGGGCGGGCAAGTCGCGGCCAAGCTCTTCCTCGTCCACGTCGAACTCCAGGAGCGCCAGCTCGTCTTCATCCTCCAGCAGCTCTTCCGGGTCGGCGGTGAGCCGGAACGCGTCCAGATCGGGCGGTTCCGGGATATCGAGTCCGGCGTCCCGGCCGGCGCCGCCGTATTCCGCTGTGAAGATCGACTCCGGCATACCCAGGGGCAGATCGTCGTCGCTTTCCAGATCCTCCAGCTCTTCGCCGAGGTACAGTGTGGAGTGGGCATCGTCTTCCGCTGGTATGCTGACCGTCCACTCGGGAGCGAGGTCCAGGGGTTCGTCTTCAGCATCCTTCTGGATGAAAGCGGCGCCTTCCGCCGTTGGGTCCACGGCAGGATACCCATCATCGAACTCGTCCTCGAGCCCTTGCGCCAGGGCGTTTTCGTCGAGCGCGAGGCCCGGCGCCTGGTCGGGGATGACTATCTCCACCTCACGCTCTTCTTCCGGAGGAGCGCCGTACTTGGCGGTCTGGTTTTCATGGTTGAGGAACGCTTCCAGATATTCGTCGCGCGCCGTCGCCTCGTGCTCGGCGTATTCATCGATCGGCAGGATAGGCGGGGCCTCGCGCCAATCCCTATGGGCCGGATGGGCTGTGTCGGGGGAGGCCTGCCCGGTCTTCTCGGCGGGGGCCATGCGTTCATCGGCCTGATCCCGCCGGCGGAGCACGAGCAGGGTGATGTCGTCCGACTGCTCGGCCTCGCCCTCATGTATCTGGACAGCCTTGACCAGTATCCGGTTCAGCATTTCCGCCGATCTGTTGGCGTACGTTCTGACCACGAGTTCCAGCCGGCGCTCGCCGAACAGGGCGCGGGACGGGTTCATGGCTTCGGTCACGCCGTCCGTATAGGCGATTATGGCGCCGCCGGGGGGAACAACGTGCAGATGGGTGGTGTAGGAGGCGGCGGGCAGGATGCCGAGCATGGGATCTTCCGTGACGGTGAGAAATTGCGTGGAACCGTCGGCCCGCAGCATCAGGGGCGGGTTGTGGCCGCCGCTGGCGTATCGCAGGTCGCCGTCCTCGGTGTCCAGGATGCCCACGAACAGCGTGACGAACATCTGCGAGTTATTGCCCCGGCAGAGCTCGTCGTTGATTTCCAGGAGCATGCGTCCCGGGTCTGCCACCTGGTGCGTCTTGGACTTGAGCAGGGACATGGTCAAGGCCATGAACAACGAGGCGGGCACGCCCTTGCCGGACACGTCGCCCACGGCGAAGAGGATGCGCCCGGGGCCGAGGCGTTCATAGTGGAAAAGGTCGCCGCCAACCTCGCGCGCAGGGATGAGCAGGGCGTGCAGCTCGGCGCCGTCCTCATCCAGGTGCGCATCTGGCGCGGCCGGCAGCATGTCCATCTGGATCGTGCGCGCCATATGCAGTTCGTAGTCTATGCGCTCGCGCTCCTTGGTGGCCTGCAGAAGGCCGAGCACGTTCTCCCGCAGGCTGCGTTCCATGGTGCGCAGGGCCAGGGCCACGAGTCCGACTTCGTCCCTGCGGTTTTTGGCCAGCTTTTCCAGTTCGTACACGGCGGGCGGCTCCGGCGCGGTAAAGTCCTCAGAACCGATCTGCACCGCGTGGCCGGCAAGCCGTTTGAGCGGGTCGGATATTTTATCCACCACGATGGCCGTGATGATGAAGGCGACCAGAAAGACCGAAGCAATAATAATGGCCTGGCGAATGGCAAGGCTTTGGGCCGGGGCCGCGACCTCGTCCTGAAAGGACGCAACGGCCATGTACCAGTCCAGAGGGGGATGTCGGAACACCCGCACGTCCGCGGCGTGCGGGTCGCCTTCGGCGTCATGGACCTGCAAGGTCACCGGATTTGTCCGGTTCTGCGCCGCCGTGATGAGCGAGGCGAGGGATTCCGGCGAGACGATCTCGGCAACGGCCTCGTCCATGGGCGCGGTCCGTTCCGGAGGGGCCACGAGGAGGCGGCCCCGACCGTCGAAGATGAACGCGAATCCAGAATCCGCAATGCGGATTTCGCGCAGGCTCTGGCCCAGAATGCGCAACGCTGTTTCGCGCCGGCGCGTTTCCTCGCGCTGCACATCCGCTATGTCCAGGCCGGTGGAGAGCACCCAGTCGAACTCCGGAACGTGGGCGAAGTAGCCGAGCAACCGCGCCGGCTGGTCGGACAAAGTGCGCGGCGCGTGGAAGACGCTGTAGGCGTTGCCGTATTTTTGGACCTCCTGGAACATGCCGGCGAGCAGGGGGCGGCCCTTGATGTCCTCCACGCCGGCGAGCCGTCCGAGTCCGGGGGCAAAGTTCCGGACCAGGGGCCGCAGGGAGTCGTCGTACACGAGATAGTACGCGGTCTCTCCCAGGTTCAGATCGGCGATCCAGTCGAGTGCCAGCCGCCGCGCCTGCTGTGGCGGGAGGATGCCGTTTTCGGCGAGGTCGGCGAATTCGGAAATGGCGTCCACGGCCACGTCGGCCGCGTCTGCAAGGCGCTGTTTGCGGCTGGTCACGGCCTCCACGCGCTCGAAGAGGAGGTTGCGGTAGGTGGTCTCCACGGTGTGGCGAACCAGTTCGAGCACGTTGTCGGTCGAGCGCTCCTCGGCTCGCTCCATGGACGTGCGGACGTCCTGCATGCTGATGAGAATGACGCAGGCGGCCGTGGCGACGAGGATCGCGACGATCAGCGCGAGCAGTTTGCCTTTGAGAGAGCGTGTCATCCGCGTGCGACAACCCCATCTCGTTCAGGATGTGTGGTGGCGCCCAACCTTTTGCCGCATGGAAATAATTTTCCGAGAACTCTTTAGCATCCCGGCGTCACTCTTGACAATCCTTAAAAAGCGTTACAGGCGATGCGCCATGCGAGGGTCGTGTTATTGGACGTAGGGTGGTGGCGGCCGCCGGGCCGGGCTGGCTGGAACATCGCTGGCTGGAACATCGCCTGGGGGGCGTTTGGCGCACCCCTTTGCGCAGGCCGCGGCTGGATTGATAGGAACCCGGGAGCGGGCCGCGAACCGCGAACCGCGGGATCGTGTTGACAGGATTCATCGCCGGGACATACACCCGCTCCATGGGAACGCGCCCGTCGCAGGGCGCCCCATGGGCACACGCCAACAACGTACAGGAGTGATGATGGCGGAAGAAAAGAACTACATCGTGCGCGGTATCGTGATCGGGGCGTCCGCGGGCATCCTTTTGAGTTTCACCGGCTATGTCGACATGGCCAGGGCGGCGGCTTTGGGCATGATCGGCGGCTTTGTGGCCGGCCTGACCCTGGCCAAACGACGTCAGGGGAAAGACTAGGACCGCCGCGCCGTGGTCGAGCATCCCGGACCCTCGCACAACAGGAGCGCTTCCGGCGGGGGCGGGTCGAACGAACGATCGGCCGGCCGGCATGCCTGGACGCTGTTCGCCCTCATCTGGCTGGCGGGCATCGCGCTGTACACCGTGCTCTCGCTGCTGCCGATTCGCATCCCGTTCTATCAGCCTGTCTTCTGGGGCGCCGCCAGCATGGACGAGGCGCTCCACTTCGGGGCCTTCGCCTTTTTGGCTGTCAGTCTCGCTTTCGTCTTCCGCTCACGGCTCGACCTGTTCCTCGCCTATCTGCTGCTTCTGCTTCTGGGCACAGCCACGGAGCTTTCGCATCTGCTCATTCCCAACCGCGCCTTCGCCTTGCGCGATCTCGGAGCGAACCTTTTCGGCTGCATGGCCGGAGCGCTGCCGGGCCTCATCTGGCGGTTCGCCAGGCGCGTGCGGGGCAAGGGGCCTCTCAAGGATAGAGACCGCTGAATCCACCCGGCCGAAAAAGAAAGCGGCGTCGTGCTGGGATGGTCGTCCCGTGCACGCCGCCGCCGAATGTGCGTTTACGCGAAAGCCGTCTACTTAAGAGTCTTGGTCCTTGGTGGTGTTGGTTTCGGCGCCGCTTTGCCCGGAGCCTTGATTGGCGCGGTGATCCTTGATCAGCTCGATGATTTTGCTGAACTCTTCGAGGGGCTGGGCTCCTGCCACGAGCACGCCGCCCACGATGAAGTGGGGCGTGCCGGTGATGTCCAGGCGCTTGGCCTCGCGCAGATCGTCCTTGATCCGGTTGTTGACCACGGAGCCTGCGGCGTCCTCATCGAGCTTGTCCACGTCGAGCCCCAATTCGGTGGCCTGCTGCCTGATCCACTCCACGCCGCCCTGCTTCAGGGCTTCCTGATCGCTGAAGAAGATGTCGTAGAGTTGCCAGGCTTTTTCCTCGTCCTGGAGGGAGGCGGCCTCGAAGTAGCGTGCCGCGGGTAGCGCCACGGGGTGCGATGAAAGGGGCATGTGCTTGAAATGGAGCCGGACCTCGTCCTTGTGCTTTTGCATTAGCAGCTCCACCGTGCGGGCTGCGTCGCTGCAGTACGGGCACTGGAAGTCGGAATATTCGACGATGACGATGGGCGCATCCTCGGGACCGCGCACCGGCCTGTCCATATTGATTTCGGGCTGGAGCGGGTTCTCGACCATGGCCATGCGTTGCTCCTCCAGGGCGCGCTGCTGGGCCTCGGCCATGCCCTGCTGGGCAATGCGGAAGACGGTCTCGTTGTTCTCGCGCAGGATATTGAGCACGAGGTCGGGTTTTTCCCGAAGGATGTCGGAGATTTCTCGTTCCAGATCGGTCTTGTCCGCTGCCGGATTTTCGGAGCAGCCGGCGGCTACGAGGCAACTGATGATTGCCGCAAGGCAAAGCGCTGTGAGTTTGCGCATTTATAATCCTCCATACTGTCGGTGACGACTCGGAACCGTCATTGGGATAGAAAACGAAAGATCATGTGTAGCTGCGCGAGCCAGTCCTGGCAAGGGTTTGAGAGCGTGTTGCAGATTATCTTTTTTTCAACTTTACACCGTGACGGCGGTTATGAAATAGATTGAGTATGGACAAGTCTCCTCCGACCCGGATCGGGGAGACTGAGTCGTTCGGCTAGGGCAGGAGGCCAGACGACCATCGTTCCTCGGCGTACTATTTCGGGCACGAGCAATCTCACTGGTCCGGTGGTGGAAGCGGCGCATCCATCGGGCCCCTTATCCCCCCTCATTCGGCGAAAACGCGAGGACGACGGGCGACAACCCTGCGCACACGCGGCCTCCCCAGGCAGTGGGCGGCTCCGTCGCACGATAGCGGAGCCAGGAAGTCAGCGACCCCGCAGGTTGCTTAGAGGGGGACAACAATGGGCATCATCCGACTCAAACGCGATGGACGCACGGATCTGGTTCTCGAAGGCGAACATCTGGCCAACGTGACGGAACTCGAGTTTCTGAGCAGCGCGCCGGGCGGCGAATGGTGGGAGTTGAGCCTGATCCGCTCGAAAAAAGGCGAGTATGTCCTCTCGTCCGTACAGCATACGCGGGATGAGGGCGGCAGGGTCCGGCACGCCGCGTTCTTGTTTCCTTCCATGCAGTCGGCGCGGCAGGTGCTCTCGCACAATACGGGGCGTCAGGCGCGGCTTGCAAAAGCGCTGCTGGAGCGGGCCGGTCTGAACGAAAAGCGTAAATGCATTTGACGCCTGCATGCGACCCGTCCGGATACACATACACAAGAACAACGAGCCGTCGCGGCAGGGATAGAATCGAAAAAAACCGGCCGCTTCCTTGAATGGATGCGGCCGGTTGTCCTTTTGTATGAGGATGCCGTTTTACTCTTGGGTGAGCTTGAGATCCACATTCTTGGCGCCGATGGCCACGTAGAGGCTGGCCACGGCGATCTGATAGTTCACCAGGGCGTCAGTAAGTGTGGATTCCGCGCTGGTGAGTCGAGACTGCGCGTCGAGCACGTCGTTGTTAGTGCCGACCTGGGCTTGGTAGCGGGCCACGGCCATGCGGTAACCTTCCTTGCCCTGTTCCACGCGTTTCTGGGCCACGGCGATGCGCTTGGCCGTCTCGTCAATCTGAAGCCGGCGGGATTTCACGTCGTAGGTGGCTTCCAGGTACTGGCTCGCCACGTCGGCCTGGGCGCCCTTTTCAGACTCGCGGGCCTGACGCCAGGTGAAGAGGTTTTCGCCGAAGTCGAAGAGCTCCCAGTTCAGCCCAATTTCCAGGCTCCACTGGTCGAAGCGGTTCAGATTCGTATAGGGGCTGCCGCGCAGGGCGGGCGTGTCGCCGAACTGGGACCAGCTGAACTCGCCCTGAATCTGCGGATAGAGCGAACTGGCCGCCACGCGGGAGTCCTGGCGGGCGATGTCCACCGCTTTCTTGAAGATGAGCAGGTCCGGACGGTTCTTGTAGGCGCGTTCCAGGCACGTTTTCAGCGACAGGGGGAAGGGGTCGGATCGCAGTTCGCCAACGTACTCCACGTCGTCCCCGAGGTGCAGGGGCAGCAAGGTGTTGAGCCGAGCCAGTTGCACGGCCACGCTGTTCTCGGCCTGCAGCAGGGTGTCCTCGGCGTCGGCGAGGTCGACCTCGGCCTGGAGCACGTCGAGGCGCGGCCGCAGCCCCACGTCGTAGAAGGCGCGGGTGACCTTGAGCTGGGATTCCAGACGGGTCACGGAGTCCTGGGCGCTGCGTACGTCCTCGCGGGCGCGGAGCAGGTTGAGGAAGTTCTCCTGCACGGAAAGCAGCAGGGAGAGTTCCTCGTTGTAGCGGTTCAGCTTGGCCTGTTCCTCGGCAAATCTGGAACGCAGGAGATTGGAGAGGTTGCGAAAGCCGACAAAGATGTCCTGCCGGACGTTGAAGAACAGGGTGTAGAGGTTTTCGGACTGGGAGGGCGGGGTGCCCTCGGCGCGCGGCGTCTCTCGCCTGGTGTTCTCCAGCGCGATGCGCACGGCCTCGCCAATGGTGATGGTTCTGGTGGTGGCGTTGGAGGCCTCCACCTGCTCCCCGGCGGTTGGCAGGGGCTTGTCCCATTCGTCCACGGCGTGGGGGCTGAGGACTTCTTCGTCTATGGCGTCATCATCCTTGGCGAGGTCGAGCACGTCCTCGACGATGGTGTCGTCGTGGGCCGGGTTGATGGCGTACTCCTTGCTTTCTGCGGCGTTGGCCGAAGAGGGCAGGGAAAGGGCAAGAACAGCAGCAATGAAGATCGCCGCCATGCAATGCCGAAGTGGGGATGGAGCAGATGCGGATTTCGAAACCATGTTCCTCTCCTGGGAGCCGCCCCCGGCTTGGAAACCGAGTCGACCCGTC
>JBMCLC010000035.1:0-8989 GCA_048614715.1 Oceanidesulfovibrio sp. | reverse complement strand
ATGTAGCGTGTCCGAGAAGCCACATCTTCCGGACAGCTTATGGACGGCACGACGATACAACCGTGGAGGCGCTACGGCATGTTCTTCATTCACTTCCTCATAGCGCTCATCATGGCCCTGGCTGTAATGCTGGTCACCAGGGGCTTTCGCAGACGAGGGCCGTGGCCGGCCATGTGGCCCCTCGTAGTGATCATCCTGCTCACCTCCTGGGCCGGCGGCATGTGGATCACACCCGTCGGGCCGACCCTGTGGGGCGCGCCCCTGCTGCCGTTCGCAGCCGCGGCGATTCTCATCGCCCTGTTTTTCGCGGCTTTGCCCAAAAGGCCGCAGGAAAAGATCCGCGAGGAAGAGACGCAGGTGGAGCTGGTGACCAGTGAGGAGCAGCACGAACGCGAGCATCAGGACTACGTGCTCGGCTGGGTCTTCTGGTTTCTGGCCGTCCTGCTCATGCTGGCAATCATCATCCGGTATCTTCTTTTCCCGCCCACGGTCGTCTAGTTTCGTAGACAACAACAGAGCTCAAGGCTTCCCATGACCGAATGACGACATCCGATCCGCCCATATCCTCCACACGCAGGGGCGCGCCGGCGGAAGCGACCAGGGCCGGCTTCGCGAGGGAATCGAGGAACGGTTCGCGGAGCGCGACGAGGACGAAATACAGGCGAAAAGCATCGCCTGGAAAATGGAGGCCGGCTTCATCCGCCGGCTCATGGAGCTGGAGCGCGAAAAACGGTGAGGGACAAACGATTATGATGCGATACTTCCTGGAATATTCGGGCCTTCAGGAACCCCTGGCCATTGTCGCTGGCGTGGCCGTAGGACTCTTCTTCTTCGGTGGGCTGTGGTGGACGGTGCGCAGGCTGCCGGCATCCCAAAATCCGGCTCTGCTCCTGCTGGCCAGCGCCCTGGGCCGCCTGCTGGTGGCCTGTGCGGGCTTTCTCGCCGCCACGGCGGGCCGGCCGCTCACAAGCATTCTCTGGGTCGCCGGGTTCCTGGGTACGCGCTTCGCCCTGTCGCGCACCCTGGGCACGCGGATTTCGCGGCCCGAACCCACCGAGGAGAACGTCTGATACAGCTCAAGCACATCAGCCCGGACGCGGTGGTCTGCTATTCCATAGGCCCTTTCGATCTCAACGCCACCATCGTCTTCACCTTGGGGGTCATGGCGTTACTCGTGCTTGTCCTGTTCTCCGAGTTCGTGGGCCATTTCCTTTACGGCTCGTTGTTCCGGGCTCTGGCCGCCTCCCTGGGCGCGGAAAACGCCGCCCGGCTCGTGGCCATGCAAGGTGCGGAGAAAAACATCGACAGCAAACTGGTCGAGCTCCGCGCGCAGTACCGGCAGCGCCGGCAGATGAACTTCACCGAGGAACTGCTGGACATAGTCTCCGGTTTCAAGGCTCTGGAGCAACGGTCGTGAGCAGAGAGGGCGGCGAGTATCGCGAGGACCCCCTGACCGGTGGGTGGGTCATTCTGGCCCCGGAAAGGGGCTCGCGGCCGAGCGATTTTCCCCAGTCCCGTTCCGACCGCAGAACGCTGCCGACCCATGATGAGAACTGCCCTTTCTGTCCGGGCAACGAAGGGAGTTTGACGCCGATCCATGACGAGTTGGCGGCCATCGCGGCCGGGGCCCACCAGGGACCTGGCCAGGGCGCGGCATGGCAGGTGCGCGCCGTGGCGAACAAGTATCCCGCGGTGCGGCCGCGGACAGGCGCTGTCCTGGAAAAGGAAGGGGATGGTCCGGGGCGTTGCATGGACGGGCACGGTTTCCATGAGGTCATCGTGGAGCACCCCCGCCACGACATGATGTTCCAGGACATGGGAGCGGGTGAGGCGGAAGCGGCGGCGCGCATGTGGCGGAGACGGTACGTCGACCTGCTGGCGCGCGAGGGCGTAGAAAGCGTGGTGCTCTTCCGCAACCACGGTCCGGGCGCGGGCACGTCCCTGCTGCATCCCCATTCCCAGATCGTGGCCACCGCCGTGGTTCCGCCCCTCTCGGAGCGCCATCGCGCCGCCGCGCAAAAACATTATGAGGCGCAGGGCGTATGCCTGCTCTGCGATTACCTGCGACGCGAGGAAAGAACGGGGGAGCGGGTGGTCTTCGCCACGGACCACTTTCTGGTCGCCGCGCCGTACGCCCCGGACGGCCGTTGCGAGCTGCTGATTCTGCCCAGGGGCCATGCGCCGGACATCGTGTCCCTGACCGAAGAGCAGAGCGCGGACCTCGCCAGGGTGCTCGTCCGCATGTACGGGGTGCTGGACAGCGCCCTGACCGACCCGGACAGCAACCTCGTCTTCCATACGGCGCCCCGGCGCCACCGGAAGGAGCCATTCAGCCATTGGTACGCGCGCCTGCGGCCGCGTATGGGAACGCCGGCCGGATTCGAGCTGGGCAGCGGCGTCTCCATTGCGTCGTCCCTGCCGGAAGAGGACGCGGCCGAACTGCGCACACATGTGCCGACACCGTAATCGAAAGGATACCGCATGCCGCCAGGAACCGTCGTCGATATCGAGGAATACGGACAATACACAGGAAACGAGGTTGTGGAGCGCATCCTGAAGAAAGCCGACAGCCTCAAGGGCGTGCACGTGGCCAACGTGAACTCCACGTTCTACGGCGGAGGCGTTGCCGAACTCTTGTCCTCGCTGACCATACTCATGAACATGGCGGGCGTGAAAACAGGCTGGCGGGCCATACAGGGATCGCCGGACTTTTTCAGCGTGACCAAGAAGATGCACAACGCCTTGCAGGGTGGGGACATCAACCTGAGCGACAGGAAGAAGGAAATCTACGAGGACACCATCTGCAGGAACGCCTTGCACAACCATCTGGAGCATCACGACATCGTGGTGATCCATGATCCTCAGCCCCTGCCCATGATAAACCAGTACCGCAAGAGCCAGCCCTGGATATGGCGCTGCCATGTGGATCTCACCAATCCCCACCGCGAGCTCTGGGAGTATCTCCTGACGTTTGTCGAACGGTATGACGCAATGATCGTCAGCTCAGAGCAGTACGCCCGCGAGGTTTCCCTGCCCCAGATGCTCTTCCGGCCGGCTCTGGACCCGTTCAACATAAAGAACAAGGAGTTGAACGAGGAAGAGATGGTGGACCGCCTGGAGCATTACGACATACCCCGCGACAAGCCGCTGGTGGTGCAGGTGGCGCGGTTCGACAAATGGAAGGACCCGGAGGGGGTGATTCAGGCCTTCAAGATAGCGCAAAAGGAAATCGATGCGCGGCTGGTGCTGCTGGGCAACATCGCCATGGACGATCCAGAGGGCGAGAAGGTTTACAACTCCCTGCTCGATGAACGTAGCGACCGGATTCGCATACTATCGGTCCAGGACACGGCGCTGGTGAACTCCCTGCAGCGCAAGGCCGCGGTGGTGGTGCAGAAATCCATACGCGAGGGGTTCGGCCTGACCGTGACCGAGGCCATGTGGAAAGGCGCCGCCGTGGTGGCCGCCAACGTGGGCGGCATCCCCACGCAGATCGAGGACGGCGTGAACGGCTTCCTCGTGGATTCCGTGGAGCAATGCGCCGAGCGCATGGTGGAATTGGTGCAGAACCCGGACCGGCGCAAGGAGCTGGGCGAGAAAGCGCGCCGGAGCGTGATGGAGCACTACCTGCTGACCCGACTCCTGGAGCAGTATTTCGACCTGTTCCAGAGCTTCGAGCCGCGGTTCACTGTATCCGGACTTCAGGAGATGCAGGTCGGGGCCAAAGCATGATGGAGGGGTCCACGCCCTGGTGCGTGCTGTTCCTGCCGCCGTGGCGTACGGTCAGCCTTTTGTCCACATAGGCCGCCCCGGCCTCGTAAGCTTCCTGGGCAGCAAGGCTGTAGTCGGGCCAGGTATCCACCCGGCCGGTTAGGATGAAGCTTCCGCCGGCGATGGGTGCGGTTTCGTCCTCGGCGTTCGCGGCAGCGGCCGTGAACATGCGAGCGCGAGCATTACCGAGAGCACGAAATGTTAAACCATTGTGTTGCTCAAAGGTATGAGCACGGCCCGCCCCAGAAAGCGTAGCGGCGCTGTGAGCGCCGCGAGAACAGAATGTTTCATGCATTCTGCTTTGCGTAATGACACGCCAAGAACGAGGACCGCGGTGCGAATCGTTTTTGTTGTCAGGGTCATGGAAATCTAGACGTCAATCAGCGCGGGTAGGAACCAAGGCGTATTCCGGGAAGGCCCGAGTGGACCTTCCCGGTATGGAAAAGCGCATGGCACGAGCCATCCGCCGGGTCCCGGCACGGCTAGGCGCCGGTGGTCATGGGTTCGTACTCGACCTCGTCCTGGTTCCAGAAGAAGTAGTACTTCTCGATGGTGTCAGTGACCGTGATTTCCTGGGTCTTGGCGACGCCGTCGTAGTTCGCTGTAATGGTGTACGTTCCGGGCGGGAGGTTCACCATGAACCACGGACCCATGGAAACGGCGCGCATGACCACGATGCCATCCTGTACAGCCGTCACGTCCACCTCGCCCACATAGGCGCCGGTGCCTTCCATGGCGAAGACGAAATGGGCGTTGAACTCGTCCTGGATGCCCATCATGGCGTCGCGATTGCGCTTGCCGAATCCTCCGGACGCGTACCGGACTTTGGTGGTATAGTCATACTGGATAACCAGCAGCTTGCCCTGGGTGGCCTCCATGTCGGCGGCGATGGCGGATACTGATGCGACACACATGGTCAATACGATTGCGAATGTGAAGATACGTTTCATTGTACATTCCCCCTTCGGTATAGGAAAAAGAACAGCAGGCGCTTGCAGATTCAACCCTTCCTGCCTTTTTCCGCTGTTTGTCTCGTTTTTTCGTACGCTTCCTGGAGCTTCTCGAGCTGTTCGTTAATGGATTTGATCACGGCCGGATTCGGGTTGGCGGAATCCAGGGTGAAGAGTTCCCTGCGCAGCTCCTGACGCTCCCTGGCGATGACGGCCAGGCCCTCGAAGAATTCCTGCTGGACTTCCTTGTTGTACTTGTCCATCTCGGAAATCATGGAGTCCAGGCGTGACTCGAGCCAGACGAAACGTTCATCGATGTCTGCGAGATAGGCTTCAATGTCCTGCTCCACTTCCCGCAGATTCTGATCGATGGTCAGCTTGACGGTGTCTTCCTGATACGGCTCGGTGGCGTTGCCGACCTGCGGCACGGCAGGCGAGGCGGTAAGATACGTGAGCAAGGTCAACATGATGATGATCCGTGAAGCCATTGGGACACCCTTCCTGCATAGTGTTCACGAAGAAGCGGTCGTGTACCGGCCTCCAACAGGCCGTATATCAATAGACCATCGAACCTGTGTTCGGTTCCTTTTTGCGCAACGATATACGCAATGAATCCTTTGTATTTCAGTAAAGATAATCTTCCACAGCAATAAGCAGAAGGGGGAGTTTCTCGGCAGGTGTCGGGTACCAGATACGAGTGCGGGTGGCGCGTTTATCGTGTAGGGATTTGGCCTACCTAAAAGAAAACAACAGTCCCACACGAAGAATGCCCTGAAGACTACTGCGCGAAAGGATGGATGCGCGTAAAAGTATCTAGAATCCATACACTCCAACGAAGCATCGAGGGCTCAATGCACCACACGTCGCGACGCGTCACCCCGGCCGGGGATCGGAAGGCGCTCCAGGACCTTGCCGTCCAAACCCCGCCGCTCTCCATCTCTCGGCATATCTCTTCGGAAATACTAACTATCTCCTACAACATCTCCGGCGCGCTGTTCCACGTCAGCGATAGCTACGCAAGGTATTTCGGTTGCGCACCCGAGGAACTGCTCGGGAAGAACATGGCTTGGTGCATTCGCAGCGGGGACATCGGCACGGTCCTGCGGCTGGTTTCGTCCCTCTCGGCGCATTCTCCTTCGCGGATAATCATCCACGGCGTCATCCGTCCGGACGGCTCGGAGGCTCGCCAGCTCTGGCTGCATACGGCCACATTCCCCGGGGAGGTCGAGGTTGTGTGCTATCAGGCGGCAGGGCTTGAGCTGGACCCGAATCAAGCCGACGTCTCCGCCGCGGAAGCGGCGCTGCGGCGGCATCTTCTCGGCATGGAGAACACTGTGGTCGACTCGGGCGAGTCCACCACCCGCTTCCTCGCGCCCTGACTGCATGCGCCGGGGCGTGGCAGCCCCATCCGGCCCATCCACGCAACAAAGCCCGTCCGGCGGATATCCACCGGGCGGGCTTTTTCTTCGTACCGTTATCGCAGCCTATTTCTTCGGGGGCGCGCCCTTGGGCCGCGGGGCGGAATACTGCGTATCCCGCGGGTAGATCTTCTTCTCGGTCTTTTCCGGGTTCTTTTCGAGGCGTCGGTAACGCTTCCAGGCCGTCTCGGCGAACCGGTCGAGGATGTCGTCCAGGTCGGACTCGTCCATGAGCTGGCGCAGGTCGTTCTGGTCGAGAAGCTCGTCGGAGAAGACCCAGCCTTGGCCGGCCTCAAAATCCATGTTCACGTCGCGGGGGTAGGCGATGTCCCAATCCTCGTCGGATATCCGTTCCAGGAGGTCGCGGACGAGCTGGAAGAAGAACTTCTTCACGTCCTCCACAGATTCGGCCTGGTCCATCATCTCTCGAAACTCGGGACGTATTTGATTCTCTTGTTTGGAAAACGATAATTGCTTGGTCATGTTTGCTCCGTTTCCATGTATTCGCTGTGGTGTTTGGAAAGAAGTTCACCATACCACAGGAGTGCTTTTCATGCCATGCCTTGCTCGGACAATACCGCTATTCGGCCTGCTGGGGGGAATCCCGTTGCCGCGCGGCAGGGTTGGCCGCCGGAGCTTGTGGGGCTTCGCCATCCTCGGGAGCGCCGACTTCCCCGTGCATTTGCTGGAGCCGGCCGAGCGTCTCCTCCAGCTCGCCGAAGGCGCGCATGGCCTCCTGGAACGAGCGCGCGCCCATGGACTCCATGGCCTGGTCAAAGGCGTCGGCCGCGCGTTTGATGAGCTCCTGCATGGTTCCCGTGGCCGGCGCGGCTCCGGTACCTATGTCCTTATGCTTGGCCGGCGCCTCGCCCAGCAGGGCCTGCAGCGCCTCCTCGAAGGTCTCGGCATAGCTCAGGGTGTCCTCGTGCATGAGCGCCACGAGGCGCAGTTCGGGATAGGCGGCCGTCTCGGCCTGCAGGTAGATGGGCTCCACGTAGAGGAGGGTTTCGCCCACGGGTATGGCCAGCACATTGCCGCGGATGACGTTGGAGCCGCGCTGGTCCCACAGGGAGAGTTGGCCGGAGAGGAAGCTGTCCTGGTCGATCTTGGTTTCAACCTGCTGGGGGCCGAGCACTCGTTTTTCCTTGGGAAACTTGTAGGCGATGAGCCGGCCGTAGTTTTCGCCGTCGCACATGCCTGCTATCCAGCCGATGAGCACCTGGCGGTTCTTCGGGGTGAAGGGCAGGATGAGCACGTATTCCTTGGCGTTGTGGTCCGGCGGCTCCCACATGATGTAGTAGGGCGAAACCGGCACCACCTGGTTGTAGTACTTCTCTGTGGCGCGGACCCAGAGGTCCTCCTGGTTGTAGAAGACCGAGGGGCTGGTCATGTGGAACTTGGAGTAGACAAGCCCCTGGAGCAAGAGCAAGTCCGCCGGGTAGCGGATGTGCTGTTCGAGTTCGTCGTCCATGGCCTCGCGCGGTTTGAACATGTCCGGGAAGACGCCCTGCCATGACTTGATGATCGGGTCGTCCGGCTCGAAGACGTAGAAATCCACGTCGCCGTTGTAGGCGTCCACCACCACCTTCACCGCGTTGCGCACGTAGTTCACGCGGTCGGTGAGTCGTTCGCCCCGCACGGTCCGCAGGATTCGCTCGGGGTTGGCTTGGGGCGCGGCTTCCTTGGCCACGCCGGAGCGGAAGCTCTCGCTGTACGGGTAGTAGCCGCTGCTCGTGTAGGCGTCGATGATCCAATAGAGCTTGCCGCCCGCGATGACGATATAGGGGTCGGCGTCGTAGTCTAGGAAGGGCGCCAGGGTCTCCACCCGCTCGTGTATCTGTCTGTGGAACTGGATGCGCGTGCCCTCGCGCGGGTAGCCGGACATGAACAGCCGGGTGCCGTCGTGCTTCCAGCCGAAGAGGAACTTGCGCCACAGCCCATCCATGGGCACGCCGCCGGTGCCGTTGTAGTGGACGTAGACGTTGTCCTCCCCGCTCGGGTAGTCGAACTCCGGCTCCTTGGAGTTGACCACGGCCGGGTAGTGGGTCAGCTCGCCGTAGTAGATGGCCGGCTGGTCGATCTTCAGCCAGGGCTCGTCGGTCTGGGGCGGCAGGTCCTTCACGAGGAACTTGGGCAATCCGTTCTCCGTGAACTCGCTCACCGGCGTGACCACGGCGCCGTAGCCGTGGGTGTATTTGAAGCGGCGGTTGATGAAGGTGTTGCTCTGCTCGGGCAGGTTGTCCACGTTCATCTCGCGCGGGGAGATCATTACCTGCCTGTAGTCCTCGCCCAGGTGGTAGCGGTCCACGTCCACGTCGTCGAACTCGTAGTAGAGCCGGATTTCCTGGAACTGCTTGAAGACGGCGTCCAGGGCCCGCCAATCCCACAGCCGCACGTTGTCGAATAGGTCCTGATTATCGGAAACCACCTGGCGGTTCAGCCTTCCGGTGTGGGGAAACCGCCGCTCCTCCACGGTGTCCAGTTTGAAGGCCTTGCGGGTCATCTCGATGCTGTTGGCGATGTATGGCTGCTCGTAGGTTATCTCGTTGGGCTCCACCACAAGCCACTGCACCAGTACGGGCGCGAGGTTGAGCAGCAGGGCCCAGACAGCCACGGCGATGACGGCGAAGGGAATGACCGGGCTGCTGGACAAAAAGCCCGGCGCGGACCGCGGCATGAGCCTGCCGCCTAACCAGTTGCGCATGGCCGGCAGGGCGATGAGCAAGCCGATGGCAGCGAGCAGCACGGCCATGATGATATAGCCCGGCAGCCGCACGTGCATGTCGGTCCAGCCCGGGCCGTGCACCACCCCGTGGGTGGAGTAGAGCAGCCGAAAGATGTTGAGGATCT
>JBMCLC010000034.1:0-9036 GCA_048614715.1 Oceanidesulfovibrio sp. | reverse complement strand
ACAACGTATCCACACACAGCTCATGCATGCAATATATATATACTGTGCTTATTCCATTCAAACAAGATAATAACAGAGCATTTCATGCGTGCGCTTTATGGTATTTTGTGTCATGTCGTAACTTAAACGACACAGAAAAATGGGGGGTGAATTATCCGAAATCATCTGATTCTGCATGATAACCTGCCAAAAGCTTAAAGATTTCCCCGTCTTTGGCTCTGGCGTCGACCTTCCGGCTCCTTCAGGGGGGGTGACATGAAGAAAAGCATTGGGAATGTGCTAATCGGACTTGTCTCTGTGGCCATACTCATCACCATGGCCATGATAATCGTGTACGTCAGCAACTCGTCCTATAACCTGGCTCTGAACATGGGCCGACAACAGATGGACCAGTTGACGAGCAACATGAGGAAGTCGCTGGCGCTGTACCTGAACGACGCCGTCTCCGTGGCCGAGAGCCTGAGCCGCCAGCGCGGCGTGCGCAATGGATTCACTGGCGACCAGGAGACCGCCAGCCACATGTTCCGGGATTTTCTATCGGCCTATGAGAATTACTGGGCCATGTTCTCGTTCGATTCCCAAGGCCAGGTCATCGCCGGCTTCAACGCCAAGGGTACGGACTTGGCCGGCGCCGACCGCTCCGGCAGAAACTACGTCAAAGCTTTGCAGGACGGTGCGGATTCCTTCATCACCCCGTCCATTCTCTTATCCAAGAGCGGCGGTGGCATACTCATTTTCGGCATCAGCAAGGCCATACGCGACGCCAGCGGGAATCTGCTTGGCGGCGTGGCCGTGTTCCCAAAATGGAATCTCTTTACCGAGGAGTTCCTGGACCCAATCCGCATCGCCGAGAACGGGTACGGCTTCATCATAGATTCGGAAGGCAAGATCATCTCCCACGCCGTGGACAAGGACCTCATCCTGGAGGACCTGAGCGATTTCGGATTCATTCAGACGGCGCTCAAGGAAAAAAACGGTTTCGTCTCCTATGACTGGGAAGGCCGCGAGAAGTTCCTGACCTTCTCCGAACTGGAGGAAACCGGGTGGGTCATCTGCATGAGCGCCTATGTCTCCGATATTGCCACCACTGCCCACGCACAGCGCAATGTCCTGCTGGTCATTGGCGCCGTTACGCTGGTGGTTCTCGTCGCCGTCATCGCGCTCCTGGCGCGCAGACTCGTGGTCAAACCGGTGCGCACCATCGAGGAATTCACCCGGAGTATCGCGGCCGGCGACTTTTCCGCCTCCCTCTCGGACGATTACCGCTTCGAATTCGCCGACCTGTCCCGGAATATCGCGACCATGGTCGCGGAGCTCAAGAACAAGCTTGGTTTCTCGCAAGGCGTTCTCGAAGGGCTGACCCTGCCGTGCGGCATCGTCGGCAAGGACCACACCCTGACCTGGTGCAACGAACTCATGTGCAGGTTCCTGGAGCGGGACGGCCGGCCCGAGGAGTACATAGGCATGACGTCGGGTGAATTCATCCATCGAGACAGGAACAAGCGGACCCTCTCCGACCAGGCGAACATCGAAAACCGTCAGATCGAAAAGGAAATCGAATACGTTGCGCCTTCAGGAGCAGTGAAAAACGTGCTCGTCACCACCACGCCGTTCTCGGACATGGACGGCAACATCCTCGGCTCCCTCTCCATATGGATCGACCTCACCGAAATCCGCTTGCAGCAACAGCGCATCCTGGAACAACGGGACAAGATAGCCAAGGCGGCAAGTGACGCCAATGCAGTGAGCGACCAGGTGGCCTCCGCTTCCGAGGAGCTCTCGGCCCAGATAGAGCAGGCCAGCCACGGCACGGACGAACAGCGCAGCCGCACTTCCGAGGTGGCCACGGCCGTGGAGGAGATGAACGCCACGGTGCTCGAGGTGGCCTCCAACGCCTCGAGCACGGCCGAGGGAGTGGATCAGGTTCGGGTAAAGGCCCAGGAAGGCGAACGCGTGGTCATGGAGGTGGTCCGGAACATCGGCCGGGTCAGCCAGATGGCCGAAACCCTGAGCCACGACATGGCCGGGCTCGGCAAGCAGGCCGAGGACATCGGTGCGATTCTGGGGGTGATCCAGGACATCGCCGACCAGACCAACCTGCTCGCCCTGAACGCAGCCATCGAAGCGGCGCGAGCCGGCGAGGCCGGACGAGGCTTCGCCGTGGTTGCGGACGAAGTCCGCAAGCTGGCGGAAAAGACCATGAGCGCAACCACGGAGGTCGGCCGTTCCATCCATGCCATTCAGGACAGCGCATCCAAGAACATCTCCCAGACCCAAAGCGCGGTGGAGGCCATTCGCGAAAGCACGGAGCAGGCCGAAGTCTCCGGCCAGTCGCTACGCGACATAGTGACCCTGGTGGAGTCGTCCTCGGACCAGGTCCGCAGCATCGCCACTGCCTCGGAACAGCAGTCCGCAGCCAGCGAGGAGATCAACCGCTCCGTGGACCAGATCAACCGCGTCGCCGACGAGACCGCCGCCGCCATGCGCGAGAGCGCCCAGGCGGTATCCGACCTCGCCAGGCTGGCCCAGGAGCTCAACACCATTATCGACGACATGCAGCGGGACTAGACATCACCAGCGCCACGGCGCGACCGCGTTTTTTCCGCTGCACGAAAGAGACGGCCCGGCCTCCTGAAAATGGAAGCCGGGCCGTCCTGCTTCTCTGGTGCATTCGCAATATCTCTACGACTCTGCGGCCTCTTTCTCCTGATCCTTGCCGCCCGGCTTCGACCAGCCTATGAGCTCGCGCAGCTCGGGACCGGAAATCTCCTCGTCCTCCAGCAGCCGTTCCACCAGCGTGTCCAGCTCGTCGCGGTATTTCTCCACGATTCTCCTGGCGCGGTCGTAGGCCTCGTCGAGCAGGGCCTGCACCTGGCGGTCCACCTCGTACTGGGTTTCCTCGGCATAGTCCCGGCGCTGGGCGATCTCCTCACCCAGGAAGACGTTCTCCCGCTCCCCGCCTAGGGCCACGTGGCTGAAGGCCTCGCTCATGCCCCATTCCAGCACCATCTTGCGCGCCAGCTTGGTGGCTTCCAGCAGGTCGCTGCCCGCGCCGGAGGTAAGGGTGCCGAAGACAACGTACTCCGAGGCGCGTCCGCCCATCATGGTGGCCAAGCGGTCCAGCAGGTACTCCTTGCGGTAGATGTAGCGCTCGTCCTCGGGCAGCTGCATGGTCGCGCCCAGGGAGCGCGTTCGCGGGATGATGGATATCTTGTGCAGCGGGTCTGCGTGCTCCAGCTTGGCCGCGGTCAGGGCGTGGCCGCCCTCGTGGTAGGCAATGAGCTTCTTCTCCTCGTCCGTCAGGGAGAGCCCCTTGCGCTCCAGCCCCATGGTCACCTTGTCGCGGGCGTTTTCCACGTCGTCACGCGTGATTTTCTCGCGGTCGGCTCGCGCGGCGTACAGCGCGGCCTCGTTGAGCATGTTTTCCAGGTCGGCCCCGCTGAACCCCGGCGTGGAGCGGGCAAGCTCGTCCAGGTCCACATTCTCGGCCAAGGGCTTCTTCTTCGCGTACATCGCGAGTATTTCATACCGGGCCTTCCGCTTGGGCCGGTCCACGGTGATGCGCCTGTCGAACCGCCCGGGACGCAGTAGCGCCGGGTCCAGAATGTCCGGCCGGTTGGTGGCGCTCATCACCACCACGTTCTCGTTGGGCTCGAAACCGTCCATCTCACTCAGGAGCTGGTTCAGGGTCTGCTCGCGCTCGTCGTGGCCGCCGCCCAGACCGGCGCCGCGGCGTCTGCCAATGGAGTCGAGCTCATCGATGAAGATGATGCTCGGCGCGTTCTTCTTGGCCTCCTCGAACATGTTGCGCACACGAGATGCGCCCACGCCCACGAACATCTCCATAAATACGGAGCCGGAAATGGAGTAGAACGGCACGCCGGCCTCGCCGGCCACGGCCTTGGCCAGCAGGGTCTTGCCGCATCCGGGCGGTCCCACCAGCAGCGTGCCCTTGGGCACCTCGCCGCCGAGCTTTTCGATCTTGGCCGGGTCTTTGAGAAAGGTGATGACTTCCTTGAGTTCGTTCTTGGCGTTGTCCGCGCCGGCCACGTCATCGAAGGTCTTGGCCGTGGCCGTGCTCTCGTAGAGCTTGGCCTTGGACATGCCAATGTTGAACATGCTCATGCCGGGACCGCCGCCCCTGCCGTGCATCCGCTTGTACTGGTAATAGATGAGCCCCACGATGAGCAGAAACGGCAATAGCGAGATGAGCGCGTACCAGATCAGGCTTCCGTCCTCTTCCTCGGGCATGGTGGTTATGGCCACGCCGTTCTCGGTGAGGAAGTCCAGGAGCCTGTCGTCTCCGAAACTGGGCAGAAACGTGTAGAAATCGTTGTACTCCACCGTGCGGTTGCCCTGCAGCGCCTTCGTGCGGTTCTGGCTCATAACGCCGTCGATGCGCTCGCCCTGGACACGCACCGAATCCACGTTGCCCTCGCGGACCTCCGTGCGGAAGACGTCGTAGTCTATCCTGAGCTGGGGCTCGCTGGTCCGGACAAACACGGCGGAGAGGGCATAGACCGCAAGGATAAGCAATAACGCCACGAGAAAGCGCTTTCTGTGCCTGCCGAGCTCCTTGTACTGCTTCAAATTCGGGGATGGGGATGTATCTGGCATGTGTGTTGAAGTTCCTTTGTCCTGCTCATGTTACATTGAAGAGTATTCCCAAACGTATATTTTCCCTGGGACCGAGCCGTGGACAACAAGTACATTTCGAGTAGGGCGGCGGCCTAAATGCTTTTCTCCACCCCGAGCACCAGCGCGGTCACGTGTTCGTGGCTCTGCTTGTCATTCTTGAACTCCTCGATGTCCCGGAGCAGGTCGTCCACGTCGTCGTCCTGAACCTGCGCCCATACCTGGGCCATGTGGCCTGGGTAAATCTTGGAGCCGTCGTGCTTGCCATCCTGGTCCGAGCCCTGGGCCTGGGAAATGCGGATGTAGTCCCGCAGGCCATGGCTGCCCAGGATGCGTTCCATGGGCTCGTTGTATTCGAAGCGGTAGCTGACCATCACGAGCTTCATGACTCCTCCGAATCAGGTTTCACTTTCTCGATAAGGTCCTGGACCAGCGTATAGATCACCGGCAGCACCACCAGGGTGAGCAGCGTGGTCATGGTCAGGCCGCAGGCCACGGCCACGCCCATGGGCGCGCGAGCCTCCCCGCCGGCGCCGAAGCCCAAGGCGATGGGCAACAACCCCAGCACCGTGGACACGGTGGTCATCACCACTGGCCTGAATCGCAGCTCGGCCGCCTGCCGCGCCGCCTCGGGATACGCCGAGCCACGCCCGCGGAGCACGTTCGTATAGTCGATCATCAGGATGGCGTTCTTGGTGGCCATGCCCATGAGCATGATGAAGCCGATGAAGGTGAAGATGCCCAGCGGCATGTCCAGCAGATAGAGGCCCAGCACAGCGCCCACGCCGGCCAGGGGCAGCGCCACCAAAATGATGAACGGCTGGATGAAGGACTCGAACTGCGCGGCGAGCACCAGGTAGATGAACACAATGGAGAATCCCAGGGTGATGGTCAGATAGAAGAAGGATTCCTGGAAATCCTGGGTGGTGCCGGTGAAGGTGAACTCGAAGTCCGAGGGCAGGCTGTCCTGCAGATGCGCGGTGAGGGCCTCGAGCACGTCGCCCAGGGCGACTCCTGGTGGCGTGGAGGCCGAGATGGTGGCCGAGCGCAGCCTGTTGAAATGGTGGATTTCGCTGGGGCCGATGGTTTCCTCGAAGCGTACGATGTTGTCCATGGACACGAGCTCGCCGTCCGCCGTGCGCACGTAGAGGTCTTCCAGCATGTCCGGCACCATTTGTCCCTTGGTCGCGATTTCCGGAATGACCTCGTAGCGCTCGCTCTCGCGCTCGATCTCGGAGATGTCCGGCTCGCCCAGCAGGAAACGGAAGGCGTTGGAGATGTCGGCCACGCTGACGCCCAGCTCGTTGGCCTTGTCCCGCAGCACGAACACCTGCACCTGGGGCTTGTTCATCTTGAGGTTGGAGTTCACGCCGATGAGTTCGGGCCGTTCGCGCATCCAGGTCATGACCTCTTCCTGCACGTCTGCGAGGCGATCAAGATCCGGGTTCTGGAGCACCAGTTGAATCGGCGCGCCCTCCCCGCCCGGACCGGCGCCGCTGGATATGACGTAGGCCCGGCCGCCGGGTATCCGGGAGAAACGCTGCCGCAGCTCCTGCATGACCACTTCCTGGTGGCGTTCCCGCTCGCCCCGCGGAATCAGCCGTACGAACGCGATGCCCTCGTTGACCTTGCCGGGTCCTTCGCCCTGGGACAGACCGAGAGCCATGAAGAAATGCTCCACCTCGGGCGTTTGCTCGAGCACCGTTTCCAGCCGCCGGGAGTATTCCTCGGTGCGGCCCAGGGTGGAGCCCTCGGGCGTCTCGAAGTTGATGATGAACTGGGAGCGGTCCACGGTGGGCGAGAACTCCGTGGACAGGTTCATGAACAGCCAGGCACCGCCGACAAGGGCGACGAGCGCCACCAGCACGGTGAGCCAGCGCGCCCGGAAAGCCAGGCCGAGGAACCACGCATATGCCCGCTCCGAGGCCTGAAGCATGTGCTCCAGCCCGCGGTAGGCCGCTCCCTTGCGCTCCTTGCGGCGCAACAGACGCGAACAGAGCATGGGCGTGAGGGTGAGCGCCGTAAGCGTGGAGGCGAACACGGTTGCCGCCACGGTGAGGCTGAACTCGTAGAAATAGCGGCCGATGAGCCCGGCGGTGAAAGCCACGGGAATGAACACCGCGGCCAGGGACAGCGTGTTGGCGATGGCCGCGAACGCCACCTCCGTGGTGCCCACCCGCGCTGCCGGCTTGGGTTCCGCGCCTTCCTCGATATGGCGGTAGGTGTTCTCCAGAACCACGATGGCGTCGTCGATGACGATGCCGATGGCCAGGATGAGGCCGAGCATGGTGAGGTTGTTGGCCGAGAAGCCGAACACGTTCATGCCGGCCACGCCCACGAAAAGCGAGGTGGGGATGGACATGGCCACGATGACCGTGCCCCAGAAATTGCGCAGAAACCCCAGCACGACCACGATGACGAGGAGCGCGGCGATGCCGATGGTGATGATGAGGTCGCGGATGGATTGCTCGATGTACACGGAGTCGTCCGCCGCGATCTTGTAATCCAGGCCGGCCGGAAAATCCTCCTCGATGATGCGCATCTGCGTCTTGATCTGATCGGCCAGGGCCACGGTGTTCGCGCCGCTGCGCTTGACCACGCCCAGCCCCACGGCCGTGTCGCCCACGAAACGCGCCTTCTGGCGGTCGTTCTCCACGCCGTCCACGGCCCGGCCTACGTCGCCCAGGCGCACCGGCCCTCCAGGCCGCGAGGCCACGATGATCTCGTTGAACGGCTCCGGCTCGGCGAACTGGCCCTGCGTCTTCACCAGAAACTCGCGTGACACGCTCTCCACCCGGCCGGACGGGATGTCTACGTTGTTGGCGCGGATGGCATCCATCACCTCCTGCACCGTCACGTCATGGGCGGCCAGCAGCCTGGAGTCGAGCCGGACCCGCACGGCGTAGCGGCGTTCGCCGCCTATGATAACGCGGCCCGCGCCGCGTATCTTCTCCAGCCTGGGTTTGATGACCTCGTCCGCGTAGGTGGAGAGCCGCACCGCGTCCCAACGTTCGTCGCCGGTCAGGGCGATCCACATGATGGCGAAGGAGTCGGGGTCGAGCTTGTTGACCACGGGGGCCTCGATGCCCTCGGGCAGCTCCCGCTGGGCGCGGTTCACAGCGTCGCGCACGTCCTGGGCCGCCACGTCGATGTCCCGCCACAGTTCGAACTCGGCGGTAATGGCGCCCACCTGCTCCCGCGCCGTGGAGGTGAGGGTCTTGAGACCCTCCACCGTGTTGATCTCCTCCTCCAGAACCTCGATGATCTCGGTCTCCACGACCTCGGGTTCGGCTCCCGGCAGGACCACGTTCACGCTGACCACCGGGAACTCCACGTCCGGATTCTCGCGCAGGGGCATCTGCAGCCAACCCCAGCCGCCAAAGATGGCCAGGGCCAGGAACACGACAAGGGTGAACACCGGCCGCCGTATGGTGGTGTTCCAGATCATGGCGAGCCGTCTTGATCCGCTGTGTTCGTTTCCGTTGCGTTCATTGCTGCGCCGCCGTTCGCCGTCGCGTTGGCCTGCCTGTCCTTTTCCAAATGCACCTCGACGCCGTCCTCCAGGCGCGTCTGTCCGGCCGTGACCACGGTTTCGCCTACCTCCACACCGCTGACGATCTCCACCACGCCCGGCCTGCGCAGCCCGATCCGCACCTGCCGGCGCACGGCATGGTCGTCCTCCACCACGAACAACGCATAACCCCTGCGGCGGGACACCAATGCGTGCTCCGGCACCGCGGGTTTGTCCTCGCGCACGTCCAGCACGACCTGGGCGCTGGCGAAGGCTCCGGGCTTGAGGGTTCCGTCGCTGTTGTCCACGAGCGCCTTGACCAGGAACTTGCGTGTGGCCTGGTCTATGCTCGGGCTCACGAAGGAGACCTCGCCCTCGTGCCGCGCAATGTCCCCGGTTGTAAGTTCAACGAACACGGTCTGGCCCGGCTCGACGCGGTCCATGTATCCTTCCGGGATGCGGAAGGAGATTTCCAGAGGGTCCATCTTGTAGATGGTCACCAGGGTGTCGCCGGCTTCCACATAGGCCCCGGGGTCCATCTGGTGCTCGGCGATAACGCCGTCCATGGGCGAGCGGATGGTGCTGTCCTCCAGCCGTTCCCGCATGAGCTGGACCCGGGCTTCGAGCCGTTCGACCTCGGCCTCCGCGGTCTTAAAGGCCGTGAACCGCTCCTCGTATTCTTCCCGGGAGATGGTCTGCCTCTCGTACAGCATTCTGAAGCGATCGTGCGTGGCGCTGGCGTCTTTCAGCTCGGCCTTTGCGCTTTGAAGCGCGGCCCGCGCCGCGTTCAGCTCGCTCTCGATGGTGTCCGCATCCAGGGTGTACAGCACATCCCCGCGCGATACGGCGGTCCCTTCCCGGGCGTGGACTTTCTCGATGAGCGCGCTTAT
>JBMCLC010000033.1:0-9094 GCA_048614715.1 Oceanidesulfovibrio sp. | reverse complement strand
TTTCGATAGCCAGGGGATAGCGTCGTCCTGCCGCCAGGGCAAGCAGCCTGTCCACATAACGAAAACACCGGACCGCGAAGATGCGGCCCGGGGCTGACTGGCGGCGCGCTGGTCGCGCTACTTGACCACGGCGTAGATGGTGGTGGTGCCGCTTACCTCGTTGGCCGCAGCGATGAGGTCCTGACAGTTGGGGCTCTGGTCGGCGGGGATGAAGACGATGCATTCGGGCGCGAGGTCGCCGGCCCTGCCTTCCGCGACCACGCCGGAGAAGTCGCGGTCGTTGCGGTAGGTGACGAACTCGGGATGTTCGGCTCGGTCACGTCGTACACCATGACGCCGCCGATACGCTCCAGCAGTCATAGGCTCGAGGCGCACGGCGTAGGTGGCCTCCGGAGCTTCCGAAATCCGCGGCGGCGACGGGACCAGCGAACAACAGGACAAACAGTGCACAGGCCAGGGGCGTGGCCCGGAAACTGACAGCGCATGGAATGGATTGGATGCAGTTGAGCATCCAGGACACAGCACAGAATGGAACACAGGTGCCCTGGAGAGCTCCTCCGGTCCGTGACGGTTCTGTGACTATTTTTTATGAGGCGGGAGGACGGCGTCTCAGCTTTCGAACACAGCGGCAGCCCAGGGGCGCAGGGAGATCAAGTCGCCGGCGCCCACGTTCCCAGGGAGCAGTGAACCGGGGCCGCCGAAGCGGGCCTCCCCGGTGTCGAGCAGTTGCAGCCAGCCGGCTTCGCCCGCCGCAGGAGGCATGATGATGGTGGCTTCCTCTTCGCCGAGGTTGGCGAGCACGCAGGCGGCGCGAAGTCGATCGGGCGTGGTGCGACTGTAGCCAATGGCCGCGGCCGAGCCCTGGAACACGTGGAATCCGTCGCGGTCGCACCCCCTGAGCGCGGGGTGCTCGCGCCGCAAGCGGAGCAGCGCTCTGTAGAGCTCGAGCATGGCGGCGTGGCGGGGTTCGCCGAGCTTGGACCAGTCCAGCCTGGAGGCAATGAACGTGGATTCGGCCTGCGGGTCCGGCGGTTCCTGGTTCCAACGGAACTTGGTGAACTCCCGCTTGCGGCCTTCGCGCACGGCTTGCACCAGCCAGTCGTCACCGTGATGCACGAAGTAGTTGAAGGGGTTGGTCTCGGCGTACTCCTCCCCCATGAACACTAGCGGCAGATACGGCGCGAGCAGGAAAATAGCCGCCGCGGCGCGGCACGCCGAATCCGATACGAGGGAGGCGAGGCGTTCCGAGCCGGCGCGGTTGCCCACCATGTCGTGCGTCTGGAGGAAGATGGTGAAGGTCTCGCCGGCCAGGCCGTGGGCCGGAGCGCCGTGTGCGCGGCCCATCCATTGCGAGTGCTGGCCCTCGTAGGCAAAGCCCTTTTCCAGGGCGAGGGCGACATCCCGGGGAGTTCCGTAGTCCGCGTAGAAGCCCTCGCTCTCGCCGGTGAGCTGGGCGTGCATGGCGTGGTGGAAATCGTCGGCCCAGGCCGAGTCCATGCCCAGACCGCCTGCGCCGGTGGGCGTGACCAGCCGCGGGTCGTTGTCGTGCGTCTCGGCGATAACGTGGCAGAGCCGGCCCGTGGCCTCCTCGTACTCGTCCACCGTATCGGCCAGCTCGGCCAGGATGTGAATGGGCCGGCGGTCATAGATGGCGTGGATCGCGTCGAGCCGAAAACCGTCCACACGGTAGCGGTCCAGCCAGTGCAGGACGTTGGCGAGAAAGTAGTCCCGCACGTGGTCCGAGCCGGCGTCGTCGAAGTTCACGGCCTCGCCCCACGGCGTTTTGTAATTGTCCGTGAAGTAGTGGCCGAAATCCCGCAGGTAGTTTCCTTCCGGGCCCAGGTGGTTGTAGACCACGTCCAGCACCACGGCGAGGCCGCGCTCGTGGCAGGCGTCAATGAAGCGCTTGAACCCTTCCGGCCCGCCGTAGGCCTCATGCACGGCGAAGAGGGAGACGCCGTCGTAGCCCCAGTTGCGTTTTCCCGGACACGGAGCCACAGGCATGATTTCCACGCCGGCAACGCCGAGAGCCACGAGGTGGTCCAGCCGTTTTACGGCAGAATCGAACGTGCCGCGTTCGGTGAACGCGCCGACGTGGAGCTCGTACAGGGTGAGCTCGTCCAGGGGCGGCGGGGTGAAGTGGGCTATCGACCAGCCATGGACCTCATGATTCACAAGAGCGGAGGGGCCGTGCACGCCCTCGGGCTGGCTGTGGCTGGCGGGGTCAGGCCGCGGGGTCCATTCGCTTTCCCCCTGCTTGCGCAAAAGGAAGCGGTAGCGGTCTCCAGCGCTCAACCCCTCCACCGCGGCCGACCACATGCCGCCGGCATGCTGCTTCAGGGGTATCCTGCGCGGCCCGGGATCGAGCAGCTCGAGCGCCACATCCTGCGCCCGCGGGGCCCAGAGGGGAAAGACCCAGCGGGCCTCGGAACCCATTGTCCCGGGCAGCCGGTAGGGGCCGGCCGAACGGCGCAGCCTCGCGTCGATTCGCTCGCGCATCTATTCCTTCCGCATGAAGACGATGCCCAACGGCGGCAGGGTGAGCGAAATTGAATCGTAGAACTCGTGCGACGGCACGGGTTTGGACTCCACGCCGCCCAGGTTGCCCCACCCGGCGCCGTCGTATTCGGTGGAGTCGCTGTTGAGGACTTCCTTCCAGTAGCCGGCCGAAGGCACGCCGATGCGGTAGTTGGAGCGAGGCATGGGTGTGGCGTTGAGCGCGACGAGAACTTCGCGGCCCTCGCCGTCCTTGCGCAGGAACACGATGATGGACTGCTCGGCGTCGTGGAAATCGACCCAGGAGAAGCCGTCCTGGTTGAAGTCCAGGGCATGCAGGGCGGGCTCCGCCTTGTAGAAGCGGTTGAGGTCCTCCATCCAGCGCTTCACGCCGCGGTGGTTGTCGTACTCGAGCTGATTCCAGGAAAGGGACGCCTCGTGGTTCCATTCCGGTCCCTGTCCGAACTCGCTGCCCATGAACAGCAGCTTCTTGCCCGGATGCGCCCACATGTAGCCCAGGAGGAGGCGCAGGTTGGCGAATTTCTGCCAGGCGTCGCCGGGCATCTTGCCCAGAAGGGAGCCTTTGCCGTGTACTACCTCGTCGTGCGAGATGGGCAGCATGAAGTTCTCGTTGAAGGCGTACCAGATGGAGAAGGTGAGCTGGCCCTGGTGGTATTTGCGGTGGATGGAATCCAGGGAGAAGTAAGCAAGGGTCGTGCATCCAGCCCATGTTCCACTTCATGCCGAAGCCGAGGCCGCCCAGGTAGGTGGGCCGTGAGACCTGGGGCCAGGCCGTTGATTCCTCGGCCATGGTCTGGGTCTCCGGGAATTCCTTGTACACGGCCTCGTTCATGATCCGCAGGAACTCGATGGCCTCGATATTCTCGCGTCCGCCGAACTTGTTCGGCACCCACTCGCCTTCCTTGCGCGAGTAGTCCAGGTAGAGCATGGAGGCCACGGCGTCCACGCGCAGGCCGTCGGCGTGGAAGCGGTCCAGCCAGAAGATGCCGCTGGAAATGAGGAACGAGCGGACTTCGTTGCGGCCGTAGTTGTAGATGGCCGACTGCCAGTCCGGGTGGTACCCCTGGCGCGGGTCCTCGTGCTCGTACAGGTGGGTGCCGTCGAAGTAGCCGATGCCGTGCTCGTCCGAGGGGAAGTGCGAGGGCACCCAGTCCAGCAGCACGCCTATGCCTGCCTGGTGCAGGGCCTCGACAAGGCGCATGAAGTCCTGCGGCGTGCCGTAACGGGAGGAGGGTGCGAAGTAGCCGAGCGACTGATAGCCCCAGGAGCCGTAGAACGGATGCTCCATGACGGGCAGGAACTCCACGTGGGTGAAGCCCATCTCGTTGAGATACGCCGGCAACTGCTCGGCAAGCTCCTGGTAGGAAAGGTAGCGGTTGTCTTCCTCGGGCACGCGTCGCCAGGAGCCGAGGTGCATCTCGTAGACCGACATGGGGCTGGACATGCCGTTCTTTTCGCCGCGGATGTTCATCCATCCCGAGTCGTTCCAGTTGTAGTCCAGATTCCAGACCACGGATGCGGTGTTGGGCGGCAGCTCCCAGCTGAAGGCGAAGGGGTCGCCCTTGTCCACCACATAGTCGCTGTTGCTGGACTTGATGTGGTACTTGTACAGGGTTCCGCGGTCCACACCCGGGATGAATCCTTCCCAGATGCCGGATTCGTCCCAGCGCGGGGCGAGCTGGTGAGACTCGTTGTCCCAGCCGTTGAAGTCGCCCTTCACCGAGATTTTGGCGGCGTTGGGCGCCCAGACCGCGAAATGCGTGCCGCGCACGCCGTCCTCCTCCATGATGTGGGTACCCATCTTTTCGTACAGGCGATAGTGACGACCTTCCCTGAACAGGTAGACGTCGTGCTCCGTCATCAATCCTTTTCCGTACAGGACGCGTTCGTCCATATCATTCTCCGGCAAGATGCTTGATCCCGCGTAAGGGTATGATTACCCAGTCGGGACGGTTGTTCAGCTCGTATCCCATCTCGTACAGTGCTTTTTCAAGCAGGTAGGGCACGAGCAGGCTCTGGAACTGTGTGGGGTCGTCGGGCACGAGTCCATGCCCGGCGATGGCGGCGCGGTATCCATGGAGGAAGAACGCCGCTGCATAACGATACCACAGATCGGCCCATGGTTCGAGGCTGGTTTGTTCGGCGTGGCCGAGCCCGCCGGTGAGCAGGCCGTTGTACGCGGCGTAGTGGTAGGATCGGACCATGCCGCCCACGTCGCGCACGGGCGAGCGCTTGAGCCGGCGCTCCGAAAGCGGCTTGGAGGGCTCGCCCTCAAAATCGAGGATCATGAAATCCTTGCCCGTGAACAGGACCTGGCCCAGATGGTAGTCGCCGTGGGTGCGAATTTTCTTCGCCTCGAGCCCGGTGGTCAGGATGTTCTCGAGGCGGGCCATTATGGAAGGCTCCAGCGCCAGGACCACCGAGGCTTCCTCGCGCACCGCCTCCGGCAGCCTGGGCAGGACCTTTTTCATGAAGCGCAGCTCCTGGCGGGCCTTGTTCTGTATGGATTGCAGGAGCGAGCGCTGGTAGAGGGCCGTGAACCGCTCCGGCGCGAAGGCGGGGTCGTCCGAGCCGGCCAGGGCGATGTGCATCTCCGCGGTGCGCTGGCCCAGCAGGCGCACCGTCTCCAGCGTCTCGCCGGAGAGTATCTCGTCCAGAGGCGCAGGCAGGAGCGGATTCTCGGAAAGCGCCACCAGCCGGGACTCGGCCTTGGGCGGCTTGACGTCCTCAGGCAGGGTGAGCACGCGGTCGAAGTAGCGGGACACGAGGTCCAGCGCGAGCTCCCAGGCGTCGCCCTGGTTGGGCACAAAGCGCTGCATCAGACCCAGCACGATGGGCTCGCCCGTGGCGGGTCGCAGCTCCAGCGAGCCGGCGTAGGCCGGCGTGTTCTCGAAACCGGCCTTCTCGGTCAGATGGTGCGCTATCTCCAGGTCCGGGTGGCGGCCCATCTCGGTGCGGCGGTAGAGCTTCAGAATTAGCTCGTCGCCATAGAGGATCGAGGTGTTGGACTGTTCCGCGCCCAAAAGCCGCGGCTTGAGCCCGGTGGCCTCGTCCTTCCACAGCGTCTTGAGAAAGCGGCCGCTGGTGGGGTGCAGTTTGCCCAGGCGGGTGGCGATGCGCTTGCGGCCGGCGATGACCTCCAGCAGGGCGCGGCAGAACCGCCGGCTGAAAACCGCCTCGTACAAAGCGCCCTCGCTCTTGCCCAGCTTGAGCCAGGCCACTGAGCCGCGGGGCATCTCGTAGTCCGCGTCGTCCATTTTCCGCTCGGCAAAGGCCAGCGGCAGCATGTAAATCTCGGGGTCGCCCTCCTGGTACTCCACCTTCACGAGCAGAATGGTGGGCGACTGGCCGTTCTTCTTGATCTGGATACGGTCCAGCACGGTGAAGGCGCGGTCGATGCGCGCCTTGCCGCCGTACCAGCGCTGGCTCTTCATGTAGCCGGGCAGGATGCTCTTTTCCAGGGCGCGGGTCACGCCGGGGTCGGAGAGCACGGCCGGCCAGCTCGCGCCGGAAAGCTGCGGCAGGGCGCCGGAGCGTATGGCCTGGCGTTCCTCTTCCTGTTCCAGGTGGAACACGAAGTACGTGTACGGCCCGAATGTGAGCACGTAGGGTTCCTCGCCCACGGTGGGGAAGGGGTTGCGGCTGAAAAGATCCCGCACTTCGGAGCCGGCGTAGTCCGCCAGATCCAGCGCCGCGGTCTGGGCGTGGCGGGAGAGATTCACGGCCACGAGGATGCGGTCCACGTCGGCGTCGCCCTCCGTGCCGGCTGTCGGGAAAGTGCGCACGTAGGCCAGAATCTTGGGATTGTCCGGATTGAGGAATTCGATGTTCCCGCGGCCGAAGCAGCAGTGCTCCCGGCGCATGGCGATGAGTTGGCGCATCCACCAGAGCAAGGATGAACGGCGGTTTTCCTGGGTGGCCACGTTGAGCGAGGTGTAGTGGTATTCCGGGTCGATGTTCAGGGGCAGGCAGAGCCGTTGCGGGTTGGCCCTGGAGAAGCCGGCGTTCTGGTCGGCCGACCACTGCATGGGGGTGCGCACGCCGTCGCGGTCGCCCAGGTAGTAGTTGTCGCCCATGCCGATCTCGTCGCCGTAGTAGAGCACGGGCGAGCCGGGCATGGTCATGAGGATAACGTTCATGACCTCGATCTTGCGGCGGTCGTTGCCCAGGAGCGGGGCGAGGCGTCTTCTGATGCCCAGGTTGACCCGGGCGCGCGGGTCCTCCACGAAGATGCGGTACATGTAGTCGCGCTCTTCATCCGTGACCATTTCCAGGGTCAGTTCGTCGTGGTTGCGCAGGAAGAGCGCCCACTGGCAGGAATCCGGAATGTCCGGGGTCTGCTCCAGGATGTCCACGATGGGGTAGCGGTTCTCCATCTCCAGGGCCATGAACATGCGCGGCATGAGCGGGAAGTGGAAGGCCATGTGGCAGGCGTCGCCATGGCCGAAGTAGCCGGCCGCGTCCTCTGGCCACTGGTTGGCCGCGGTGAGCAGGATCCGGCCCGGGAATTTCTCGTCCACATGGCCGCGGACCTTCTTCACGAAGTCGAAGACCTCGGGCAGATTCTCGCAGTTGGTGCCGTCGCGCTCGTAGAGGTATGGCAGGGCGTCCAGCCGGATGCCGTCCACCCCCTGGGAAAACCAGAAATCGAGCACGCCGAGCATGGCCTTGTGGACTCTGGGATTGTCGTAGTTGAGGTCCGGCTGGTGGTCATAGAAGCGGTGCCAGTAGTAGGCTCCGGCCACGGGGTCCCAGGCCCAGTTGGAACGCTCGAAATCCGGAAAGATGATCCGGGCGTCCTCGTACTTCTCCTGCGTGTCGCTCCATACGTAATAGTCGCGCCACACATTGCCGGGCTTGGCCTGGCGGGACTTCTGGAACCAGGGATGCGCATCCGAGGTGTGGTTGAGCACGAGCTCGGTGATGACTCTGAGGTCGCGGGCGTGGGCCTCCCTCACGAAGCGGCGGAAGTCGGCCATGGTCCCGTAATCCGGATACACGGCCGTGAAGTCCGATATGTCGTAGCCGTCGTCCTTCATGGGCGAAGGGTAGAAGGGCAGCAGCCATACGGCGTCCACGCCCAGGCGGACCAGATGGTCCAGCCTGGAGATGAGCCCCGTGAAGTCGCCCACGCCGTCGCCGTCGCCATCGCAGAAGCTTTTGAGCGGGGCCTGGTAGATGACGGCGTCCCTGTACCATTCCTGGTGGCGGTGCATGTCCTTTTCGGTGTGCGTTCGCTTCGCCATGAATCCGCCCTACATGAAATAGTCGAAGTCGGTTTCGCGCTTGAGCTTGCGCTTGAGCCGGAAGATGCGGGCCGGGAGTTGGCGCGGATTGAAGTCCATGCGGTTATGGCGGCCCTGCCACACGTACTTGTCATCGCCAAGCAGGTCGTGGACCATGTAGGTCTGGCTTTCGTCGATGCCGTATTCCTCCAGCGGCAGAGAGAGCGTGGCGGACTGCTGGTTGTGCGGGTCCAGGTTCACGGCCACGAGGATGACCTCGGAGCCGGGTTCGGCCTTTTCCGCACTCTCCTTGGCGAAAAAGAGCACGAAATCGTTGTCCGTGGGCAGGAAGCGCAGGTTCCAGGTCTGCCGCAGGGCCGGATTCTCACGCCGGATCCTGTTGACCAGGGTGATGAACGGCCAGAGGTTGCCCGGACGCTCCAGGTCCCAGTCCTTGATCTCGTATTTCTCGGAATCCATGTAGTCGATGGTGCCGGGCACGGCCTCGTTCTCGCACAGCTCGAAAGCCGGCCCGTAGATGCCGTAGTTGGACGAGAGGGTGGCCGCGAGCACGAGACGGATGAGAAAGGCCGGTCGTCCGCCGAACTGGAGGTATTCCGGCAGGATATCCGGCGTGTTGGGCCAGAAGTTGGGCCGGAAGTAGTCGCGCGGGGCGTTTTCCACGAGCTCGGTGAGATACTGGGTGAGCTCGTACTTGGAGTTGCGCCAGGTGAAGTAGGTGTACGAATGGGTGAAGCCCGCCTTGGCCAGCCGGTACATGATCTTGGGCCGGGTGAAGGCCTCGGACAGGTAGATGACGTCCGGATGCTCCTTGCGCAGTTCGCCGAAGCACCACTCCCAGAATGGCAGGGGCTTGGTGTGCGGGTTGTCCACGCGGAAGATGCGCACCCCGCGCTCTATCCAGAACTCGAATATGGACTTGAGCTCTTCCCACAAGCCTTTCCAGTCGTCGCATTCGAAGTTGAAGGGGTAGACATCCTGGTATTTCTTTGGCGGGTTCTCCGCGTACTGGATGGTGCCGTCCGAACGTTTTTTGAACCACTCGGGGTGCTCCTTCACGTACGGGTGGTCCGGAGAGCACTGGAAGGCGATGTCGATGGCGATGTCGATGCCATGCTCTTCCCTGGCCACGCGAACCAGCCGCTCGAAATCCTCCATGGTGCCGAGGTCCGGATGCACGGCCTTGTGTCCGCCGGCCTCGCTGCCTATGGCCCAGGGCGAGCCCACGTCGTCCGGTCCGGCGTCCGGGCTGTTGTTTTTGCCCTTGCGGAAGGTAGCGCCGATAGGATGGATGGGCGGCAGGTAGACCACGTCGAATCCGCCCTGGCCGA
>JBMCLC010000032.1:0-9132 GCA_048614715.1 Oceanidesulfovibrio sp. | reverse complement strand
CCCGGCCCAAGCTGTTGCTGCTGGACGAACCCTCCCTTGGTCTGGCGCCGCTCATCGCCCGGCATATCTTCGAGATCGTCAAGACCATCAACAGGGAAGACGGCGTGACCATCCTGCTCGTGGAGCAGAACGCCAACATCGCCCTGAAGATGGCCAACCGCGGCTACGTGCTGGAAACCGGTTCCGTGGTGCTCGAGGACAAGGCCGAGGCGTTGCTGCACAACCCCGAGATACGCAAAGCCTACCTCGGCGAGTAGGCGTCCTGGGTCGCTTCTCTTTACTCCGGCGTCGCCGACTCGGGTGTCTGCGATCTCGACTCGCGCCCAACCACGCGCCGCATGCGGACCCCATCCCAGATTGTCAGCAGCACGGCCGCCAGGATAAGCCCGGCCCCGACATAGCCGAGGGGCGTGAACACCTCGCCGAACAGAACGTACGCAAGCACGCAGGCGGCCAGGGGCTCCACCGTGGCGGCCACCGAGGCCCGCGTGGCCTCCACATACTTAAGACCCAGATAGTACAGAAAATAGGCGGCGTAGGTGGAAACCAGGCCCAGGGTGACCACCGCGGACAGCCCCTGCGCCGTGGGCGCATGGAAGGTGAAGAATGGCAGCATCATGACCGCGCCGCACGGCAAAGCGTACAGAAAGAGCGTGGACGTGTGGTAGCGGCCCAGGAAGTGCTTTCCGAAAATGTAGTACAGCGCATAGCTGAACCCGGAGAGCAGGCCGAACCCGATCGCACCGGATGTGACCGTGATCGCGGACGAGAACAGCTGGCTGATGCATGCCACGCCCAGGATGGTCATGCCGACGGCGGCGAGCTTGAGCCTGGTCATGGATTCGCCGAGCAGAACCCAGGACATGAGTGCGACCCACGCCGGCGCGGTGTACAGCAGAACGGCGGCCAGGGCGGCGCCTCCTTCGTTCACGGCTACTACATAGCCGCCGAAGAGGCCGCCCACGCCAAACACGCCGAAGGCCATGATGAGCGGAAGGTCGCGCAGGGCGACTCTGGTCTTTCCGCTCACTACGGCGTGGCCGCCGAACAGCAGCCAGCCGATCATGGTGCGGTAGAATCCAACCTCGAGCTCGTCCATGCCCGCGCCCAGGGCGAATTTCGCCGCGGGGCCGATAAGGCCCCAGAGAACCGCTGCGACCATAACAAGGAGGATACCCTGGGTGGGCGTAAGGGAATCGTGGTTGCGCACGGCCGGCCCTATACCCCATGCGGCCCAGCGTGAAAATCCTTTTTTTCCGTTCCCATGGCATTGCCAAAAGCATAACAGATATGAATAATGCCCCCAGCCCTCCGGCCCGTGCAGGTGGCGGGCGGCCCCTTTCGTACGCCACGGCAGCGCACAGCTCCAGGACAAGGAATATCCATGGTCACGAAACGCTCGCTCTTCTTCTGGGTCAAAGAATCAAACGTCAAACTCCAGCTCCTCCTCGTTGTCATCATCCTTGTCACGGTGGCCGCGCGCGTCTTTCCGCTGGAGATGCAAAAGCGCATCGTCAACGAGGCCATCAGCCTCAAGCGGCTCGACCTGCTCTATATTTACTGCGCCGGGTTCATCGGCTCCGTGCTGCTGGCGAGCATTCTCAAATACGCCATCAACATCATCCAGACCTACATCGGAGAGACGGCGCTGGCTCGGATGCGGCGCGAGCTTTACTCCCACGTCATGACCCTGCCGCTGTCCTTTTTCCGCAAGTCGTCGCCCGGCACGGTCATCGCCGCCCTGGTGCAGGAGCTTTCATCGGCCGGCGAGTTCGTGGGGCAGGCCGTGGCCATACCGGTGACCAACGTGCTCACCCTGCTCGCCTTCGGCGGCTACCTCTTCTACCTCAATCCGTTGCTCGCAGGCCTTTCGTTCGCCTTGTACCCGGTGCTCATATTCCTGCTGCCCAAGCTGCAGCGGCGCACCAACAGATGGAACAAAGAACGGGTGGACGCCACCCGCGTCCTTTCCAGCAAGATCAACGAGACCATCACCGGCATTCACGAGGTGCACGGCAACGGCTCCTACAAGATCGAGAACCGCAAGTTCGCCCAGTTCATCAAAGAGCTTTTCCGCGTCCGCATCATCTGGACCCTGTACCGCCAGGGCGTGAAGGTTCTGAACAACCTGTTCCAGAACATGGGCCCGTTCATCCTGTTCCTGGTGGGCGGCTGGCTGGCGATCAACGGCCGTTTCGATCTCGGCGCACTCGTGGCCTTCCTCTCCGCCTATGAGAAGATCTACGATCCCTGGCGCGAACTCATGGATTTCTACCAGATATACCAGGACGCCACGACGCGGTACGACAAGACCATGGACTACTTCGACCACGAGCCCGAGTTCAAGGTCGCCCCGGAAGAACCGCGCGACCCCATGGACATGCAGGGCGTCATCAACGTGCGGAACCTGGTGTTCGAGGTCGAAGGCGGCATCCGGCTCCTCAACGGCATAGACCTGCACCTGGAGCATGGCGAGCACCTCGCCGTGGTTGGCTTCTCGGGCAGCGGCAAGTCCACCTTGGCACTGTGCATCGGCCAGCTATACAAGTACACGGCCGGCAATGTGACCATCGACGGCCATGAAGTGGCGGGAATGGCCAAGAGCGACGTGATCCACAACCTCGGCATCGTGGCCCAGGAGCCCTTCATTTTCGACGGCACCATCAAGGAGAACCTGCTCTACGGCTTGGAAAGCGACTTTCCGGAAGACATTCCGCGCGACGAATGGGGCGAGGTGAAGGACCACAGCAAGCTCCCCAGCCTGGACCGCATGATCGAAGTGCTTCAGCAGGTGGGCATCTTCCAGGATGTACTGCGTTTCGGGCTGAACACCGTGCTCGAGGACGACAAGCGGGAGCTCAAGGACAAGATCATCGCCATCCGCAACACGTTCCAGCGCGACCACGGACCAGAGCTCGCCGACTATCTCGAATTCTTCGACGAAGACAAATACCTGGACTACTCCAGCGTTGCCGCCAACATCATCTTCGGCAACGCCACCGAGGAGCGGTTCCGGCAGGAGAATCTGACCTCCAACGAGTACTTCCAGAAATTCCTCGACGAAACGCAGCTCAAGATGCCGCTGCTGACACTGGGTGTGGAGCTGGCACGCAACACCGTGGACATCTTGGGCTCCCTGCCCCCGGACGCTGTGTTCTACGAGCAGAGCCCCATCGCCAGCGAAGAGCTCGAGGAGTACAAGGAACTCGTGTCCCAGCTCAAGAAACGCCAGCTCAACGACCTTTCCGATGAGGAACGGGAACGACTCCTTGAGCTGGGCCTGCGTTTCAAACCAGGCGTGCACAAGATGGTCGCCATGCCGGTTTTTTTGCAGAACATGGTCCTGGAGGCCCGCTCGCTGTTCAAGGAAAAGGTGGAAAAGGATATGCCCGAGGCCTTCTCCTTCTATCAGAAGTCCTCGTACATCGAATCGCAGTCCATTCTCGACAACATCCTCTTCGGCAAAGCCAAAACCGAGCAGCACCAGGTGCAGGACCGCATCAACCAGTCCATCGTAATGCTGCTCATCGAGGAGGACCTGCTGGAGGCCATCGCCGGCATCGGCATGCAGTTCCGCGTGGGAACCAAGGGCGACCGACTCTCCGGCGGCCAGAAGCAGAAGCTCGCCATCGGCCGCTCGTTCATCAAGGAGCCGCCCGTGCTCATCATGGACGAGGCCACCTCGGCACTGGACAACCGCTCCCAGTCGCGCATCCAGAATCTCATCGAGACCAAGTGGAAAGGACGTTCCACACTTATTTCCGTTGTCCACCGCCTCGACATCATTAAGAATTTCGACAAGGTGGCCGTCATGAAAGCAGGCAAGATCATTGAAAAAGGCCACTACGACGAACTCATGAAAAAGAAGGGAATGCTCTATGAACTCGTCCACGGAAATCGAGTCCAGTAAACAGACCAGCGAGTTCCAGAAGAACCTCGAAATCCTGCGTCAGATCACCTATTTTTCCGCCCTGGACCTCGAACCGCTCAAGGTGATCGCCTACCTGGCAACCCGCGAGCGGCTCAAGGACGGCGAGACCCTGCTGAGACAGGGCGAACAGGAAGGGCAGTTTGTCTATGTCATCTCGGGCAAGCTCGTCGCCTTCCGGGAAGGGGGCGAGACCCTGGCCGAGTTCGGCCCGGAAAGCTACTTCGGATTCCTCTCCCTGCTGGGGAAATCGCCGCACCTCTTCAGCGTTGCGTCCGTGGGCGATACCGTGTTCCTGACCTTGACCCGCGAGCGATTTTTCAAGATTATCGAACAATTCCCGGGCACAAGTCCCAAATTTCTCGTATCCGTGTCCGAGGCGGTGAACGGCTGGGAACGCACGGCTGTGGAAAAGATCGCAGACGGCAAGCCGCATATCGGCGTGTCCCTGCTGTAGGCAACGTAACTACTCACCTTCGCCGAGGCGAAGCGCACGGGCAGATCCATGGAAATACGCGAACGAAAAATAGAAAACGTCCGGGTGGTCGAGGTTGACGGCCGTATCGACGCGAGCACGGCTGCTGAGTTCGGCAAGGCGATCAGCGCCCTCATCGACGCCGGAGACCAGACGCTGGTCCTCGACCTGCAAGGCCTTGAGTATATCTCCAGCGCCGGCCTGCGCGAATTCCTCAAGGCTGCCAAAACGCTCAAGGCCAAGAGCGGCAAGTTCGCCGTATGCGGGCTCAAGGATTATGTCCGGGAAGTTTTCGACATGTCCGGCTTCGACACGATTATCCCCATCCACAGCTGCGTGGAGGATGCTGTCGAGATGTTCGGCTAGGATCGCGATTCGCGCGTGATGAAACGCACGTCCAGGATGTTCTGATCCGCTTCGCGGCGATAGCTCACGCTGTCCGCCATCTTCCGCACGAGCAGGATGCCCAGGCCGCCCAGGGTGCGTTTCTCGATGGAGCAACTCGTATCCGGGCGCGCCCGCTGCACCGGATCGAACGGCCGGCCCCAGTCGCGGATGCGCACGATGAACTCATTCGCCACGCCAGGGTCGTCGGCCGAAACGGTGTGGTGCAGCTCCACCTCCAGTACAGGCTCGGCAGGCGATTCCCCCTCCCCCGTCGATTTCTGCGGCGGAAGCTCGCAATTGTCAGGACACTCCTGCTGTTGCCCCCAGCCCGTGTACGCATAGTAAATAACGTTGAGCAGCAGCTCTTCCAGCACCAGATCGACCTTCTGATGCACGGTCTTCGGCACGCGCTCGAGCACGAACCGCCGCAGCTCGTCGTAGGACTCCATGGTCGCCGGCATTCTGAGTCGTTCGCGCGACATGGACTCTTCACATGCTGATTTCGCGCTCAGCCGGAAACAGCTTCCCTGAGCGTGCCATGGACAGGAAACATCTGGCCGAATCCGGCCACGTCGAGAACGTCCTTAACCATGCCCTCGAGACAGCAGATGGACAGCTGCCCCTCCATGGAGCGCAGATGCATCCCTGCGTTCAGCAACGCGCGCAAGCCGGCGCTCGAGATGTATTCGAGGTCCGACAGGTCCACCACTATGTGCTTTTCGCCGGCTTCCAGGATTTGCTCGAACTTCGTGGCGAACTCCGGCGACGTCTTGTTGTCCATGCGGCCCCGCGCCTTGAGCACGAAATGGCTGCCCCGTTTCTCCATTGTGAAATCCAGCATGATCGTTCTCCTCGGGGTGAAACTGAGAAAAGGATGGCCTGGTACAATTCTACGCTAGCACACAACATGCCTCGAACAAAAGGGAAATCCGCGGCACCCATACATGGGGGTTCGAGGGTACGGCGGCGCTGCAGCGCGAGAGATAGATGAGGGACACGAATGGACTGCTGCCCGCCGGCCGGGGCGCGGCGAGCGCGGCAGCGCCAGGGCGATGTCGCAATGGCGTCGTATGGGGATTCGAGAAGTGGCTTCCCCGAGTCATCCGCAGTCGATTGGCCACCCTTCGTAGAGACAGAGCATGGAGTCGCAGACTGTTTCGAGCCAGGTCATGTCGTGGCTGGCGATGACGAGGGTGGTGCCGAGTTCGCTGCGCGCGTTTGTCACGGCGTCCTTAATGAGCACGGCGCTTTCCTTGTCCAGGCTCGCCGTGGGTTCGTCCAGCAGCAGCACGCGCGGCTGAATGGCCAGCCGGGCCGCCAGGGCTACGCGTTGCAACTCGCCGCCGGAGAGCTCGTGCGCGCTACGGCCGGCAAACCGCTCCGGGTCGAGTCCGACCTGGGACAGGGCCTTGTCCACGCCCTGGTCCACGTTGTCCATACCGCGGATGTTCATGCCGTAGGCCACGTTCTTGCGCACGGTGGTGGTGAGCAGGTACGGCTCCTGCGTGAGCAGCGTGACGTGCCGTCTGCGATCGAACATGCTGGCCGTGGATGATACGCCGTCAAAGGTGATCCGGCCGCGCGTCGGGATTTCCAGGAAGGCGAGGAGGCGCAGCAGCGTGGACTTGCCGCTGCCGTTGTGTCCGCGCAGTCCCAGGGCCGCGCCTTCATCGATGGCCAGGTGGGGAATCTCCAGCGCCTCACGGTTTCCGTAGCGCTGCGCCACGTTTTCCAGCGTATAGAGGGCCATGGCTACCGCACCGCCTTGCGCCGCAATCCGACCACAGCCAGGTTCACCAGCAGGGCGATGGCCATGAGCACAAGCCCCAGGGCGATGCTCATGGAGAACTGGCCCTTGCGCGTTTCCAGGGCGATGGCCGTGGTGATGGTCCGGGTGTGCCACTTGATGTTGCCGCCGATCATCATGGAGATGCCGATCTCCGAGACGATGCGTCCGTAGGCCGTGACCGCGGCCACCAGGCAGCTGTAGCGCGCCTCCCACAGGGTCGTCATGAGAATCTGTCTGGGATTTGCGCCCAGGGTCAGCAGGGTGGGGCGCAGCCTGGGATCCATGGACTCCACGGCTGTGGCGGTGAAGGCCACGACGATGGGCAGCCCGAGAACGACCTGGCCCAGGGCTACGCCTGGCAGGGTGAAGAGCAGCTCGAGGTCGCCCAGGGGGCCTCTTCGGGTGACCAGTGCGTAGACCAGCAGGCCAATGACCACGGTGGGCAGGGACAATAGCGTGTCCACAGCCGTCTTGGCGGCGCGGCGTCCGGGAAAACGGGTGTAGCCCAGCAGGAACCCCAGCGGTATTCCCAGGCACAGGGTGCTGGCCATGGACATGGTCGACACGGTGAGTGTCGCCCGTATGGCCGCGTATGTTTCAGGATCGCCTGCGACAAGGAGGTCCAAGGCGTTTGTGAAGCCATCGAGGATGAAGCTCATACTATATATCGCGTCTGCAGAGGTGCCCGCCCGGCGCAATCGCCGGGCGGTTGAATGTCACGAGCGGTGTAAGCTACTTCGCGTTGGGAGTGAAGAGTTGTTTGCCCAGCAGGCGGAACTCGGCGACGGCCTTCTGGCCGGCCTCGGAGGTGATCCAGTCGCTGAATTTTTTTGCGAGATCCTTCTTCACGTTGGGGCAGTTCTCGGGATTCACGATAAGCACGCTGTACTGGTTGAACAGCACTTCGTCGCCTTCCACCAGAACGACGAGGGGCGGATTTCCGTCATGCTCGGTCTCGTACTTGATGAAGGTGCCGCGATCGGTCAGGGTGTAGCCGTCGCGCTCCGAGGCCACGAGGATGGACTTGAGCATGCCCTGGCCGGTCTGGATATACCAGTCCTGCTTGTCCGGGAGTTCCATGTCGGCGGCTTTCCAGAGCGATATTTCCATCTTGTTCGTGCCGGAATCGTCACCCCGGGACACGAAGGCGGCGTTTTTCTCGGCGATGGTGGTCAGGGCCTTCTTCACGTCCATGCCCTTCACGCCGGCGGGATCGGAGGGTGGGCCGATGATCACGAAGTCGTTGTACATGACCTCGCGGCGATCAACACCATGACCTTCCTCCATATACTTCTTCTCCGCCTGGGGCGCGTGCACGAGCAGAATGTCGGCGTTGCAATCCCTGCCGAACTGCAGCGCCTTGCCGGTGCCCATGGCGCTCCACTTGAACTCGATGCCAGTGGCTTCCTGGAACATGGGGGCCAGATAGTCGAGCAGGCCCGTATTGTCTGTGGACGTGGTGGTCGCCATCATGAGGCTCTCGTCGGCAGCCTGAGCCGCACCGACAGTCAGGATGAGCGACAGGAACAGGCCTATTGTCACAGCTCCCCAGCGCATTCCGTGTTTCTGCATTCTCTCCTCCTTTGGTTCTTTTGTTATGTCCAATTCGTCAACTTCAATTATTTAATGTAACACGTCTTTTTTGTCCACTTGGATTATTCACCGAATCACAAACCTTGAGTGCCGGGCAATTTAGGAATAAGGTATAGCCAATCCCGCACGCCACCACGACAACCGCCATGGAGGCGAGTTTGGCTGAGAAACACCCGACGCTCCGCTTGAACATCTGGATCGAAGACGACGGCGAGTTGCTGTTCGGCTCCGGCAGGGCGCAGCTTCTTATGAATATCCGTGAATTCGGCTCGCTCAAAAAAGCCTCCGAGGCCATGGGCATTTCCTACAGAGCCGCCTGGGGCAAGCTCAAAAAGACCGAAGACGTCCTTGGCGAACCTTTGGTGGAAAAATACGGCGGCAATCGCGCGGGATACAGTCTCTCCCCCCTCGGCGAGCGACTCATGGCCTCCTACTCCCAATGGTTCGAGGAAGTGGAGCGATTCGCCCTGGAGCGGGCAGGCGAGCTGCTGCCATGGAACCTGCAGATGTATGAAGACGAGGAGAAGCGGTAGACAGGAACCCGATCGCAGTGCGGTTGTTGACTTGCTGCTGTTCTGGGTCTACTACCCCCACCGTCGGACCCGTAAACGAATCTTGGAATTGCCGACGCACGCAACGAATACGAGGGAGCCAGGAGTTACATGACACTCAGACGAGTCGTCATCACCGGACTATCCGCGATAACCCCCCTGGGCAACGACCTCGCCACAAGCTGGAGCAATCTGCTGAACGGCGAGTCGGGCGTATCTCTTATTACCACATTCGACACCTCGGAACACCAGACCAAATTCGCCGGCCTGGTCCAGGGATTCGACCCCACCGCGTACATCTCGCCAAAGCAGGCCCGCCGCCTGGAACGGTTCTGCACCTTCTCCATCGCCTGTTCCAAGATGCTGCTGGAGCACGCCGGGCTGGACGCGATTCCACCCGAGGATCAGG
>JBMCLC010000031.1:0-9173 GCA_048614715.1 Oceanidesulfovibrio sp. | reverse complement strand
GTCTGGAAGGCGCAACCGAGCATGTCATCGTGAGCGTGCTGGAGCCGTACGCCAAGATCAGGCGACGGGCAGGAGCCGTGCCGGGCATGGTGCTCGACAGGGACCTGATCACACAATCGGCCGTGGCGTTGCTGCCGGATCTGGCGGCCCTGGCTCGAGAATACGGCATGGCCATGGCCGGCTGCGCCTTGTGGGAGGGGGTGGAGCACGCTGCCTGCGCGGCGGGCATCGTGCCTTCCCGCTGCGTGGACCCGGAGCTCGTGAGCCGGCTTACCGGCGAGCCGTTGGCCGCCGCGAGGGACACGAACCAACGGTCCCGATGCGGCTGCGCGCCCAGCCGGGACATCGGCGTGTACGACAGCTGCGGCTTCGGCTGCGTGTACTGCTACGCCACGCGGAGCTTTGCCACGGCGCGGCGCAACCGGCATGGGCACGATCCGTCGTCGCCGTCGCTTCCGGGCAGTGAACCGCAGGACCAGACCGGCGCGGCAGACCAGCACTCCCTGTTCGATCAGGGTGGCGCATTCTGAGCGAAAAAAGCTGGGGGATTCTTGCGTAACTTTTTTGAAAACAGCAGGGAATTGTTGCAGGCTCGCGTCGTGTTTCACGACAAAAAGCACTAGTCGCGATGCAGTCGGCGGTGCTCCCTGGGGTGGCGTTGCAAGCCGCCCTGGTCCCAGAATCCCGCGTTCGCATTCAGCGCATCCTCCTGCGCTTCCAGAATTTCCGGCTGCATCCGGATGGATGAGCGGGGGCGATACGGCACGGCGAGCCCCGCGCGGACGAGCTCCAGATTCAGACAGGCCCAGCCGCCGTCCTGGCGGTACCAGAGGTAGCAGAGGTTGCGGTGGTAATTGTCGCGGCGGGGGTTGTCGAACTCCAGCCGAACCTCGCGGCCAAGTACATGCTCTGCCGTGAATTTCCGGGCGGCCTCGCCCCATTCCTGGTCCATCTCCGGGCAGTCTATGCCCAGCAGCCGAACGGGAGCGAGAAGCCCCTCGGCCAGAACGAGAACGCTGTCGCCGTCGATGACTTCGACGCATTCGTACAGGGTTTGGTCGGAAGCCCGGACAGGGGCGGCCCAGAAAAGAAGGACGCAGCACAGAGCGCACAGCCGGAACGAGCGGGAACTGCCGGACAGTGCGGAGTGCGTCATGGCTACTCCGCGAGCGCCTCGTTCACCATGCGCTCCGCGGCGCACCGCTCCATGAACGCGCCAAGATCTTGTTCGGCGATATGCTCGGCTTGGGCTTGCTCGTGGCAAAGGCGCAAGACATCCTCGAAAGGCGCTGTCGCGGTGTCCACTTTTTTAGACCGAATGAAGATGGCTTCCTCGGCGTACGCGTTTTCCCCTTGTGGCTTATGAGCCAGCAGGGTGATGAAACCGAGAAAGAGTACGACAAGGAGCATAAGATGAGGCATGCGCATTGGTGGACTCCGTTGAAATATGATGCGTCTGGCCGGCATATACACTGTCCTCGTGGAGCCCGCAACGGGTCTCGTCAATCGTGGCGGCGCAGGGATCGCCGACCGAGGCGACGCAGGTAGTCCCTGGCAAGGCGCTTTGCATGGCCTGTCTGGAGTCTTGCGATCCGTTCGTACAACTGCCGGCATTTTCCATGATCCAGCGCCATGGACACTCCGGCGCTCCATGCCTCGTCCATGGTATGTGGGGCCGGGTTGTCGGCGCTTTCCTCAATTTCCTGTTTTTGTTGAATTTTTACATGGATCAAGCTTTGCGCGTCGCGAAGTGCTGCGCGGGTTTGCTGTAGGACGGATCGAAGGTGTAGAGCAGGGTGAGAACATCGCCCGGGCCAAGCAGCTGCCGCCGGCCCCAGACGCGGCGGGAGACGTCCTCCATCAGGCAGGCGATGCGCGGCGGTGTGTCCAATCTGGACAATTCGCGCAGCAGGTGGAAGTGGATGGAGCCGAGGACTTCCATGTAAGGGTCGAGCTGGACAATGCGCCGTGTGGCGGCCAGTTTCCGCAGCATGGCGGCGGCGCTTTTGGCGAAGATCGGTTACTCGTACGGCGCGCGATACTGTTTCCGGCTATCGTCACACCGGGCGAGGCCATGTCAGGACCCCAGCAGATAGACGCGCAACTTGCGCCGCCCGAACTTGAGGGCTTCCTGGGTGTCGAACATGAAGATATCGACCTGGTTCTTCTTGCGGCTGTGCATCAGGTCTTCGATGGTGTAGACGCCCATGCCCTTTACGTAAACACTCCTGCCAAAGCGCCAGCCCTTGGAAAAGAGGTCGCGCGAGACGGCCACGATGCCGTCGCGTACGCGGCAGTTGCTCGCGGTAGTGAACGGCGTGGAATCTGTCTGCCCCACGGTGGGACTGTAGGCGGTCACGGTGAGCATTCGGCCGCGGGACAGGCTTTGGATCATGTGCTCCTTGTCCTGGAGCAAGGAATACAGCTTGTGGACCAGGGCCTTGTTCTCGGCCAGAGAGGAGCCCAGCACGCGGGAGCGCAGATCCGTGGAGAAGGCGAGGCCCTGCAACGCCCCCTCGGCGCCGGCCTGGGCGACCTCCAGGGTGCGATACTGCTCCCGGACAGTGTCCAGGTCCGCAGTCAGCTCGTTGATTATGCGCTGCTGGTGCGCGGCGTATAGACAGACGACCAGGAGAGCGGGAAGCTGTGTGTATTTGAGAAGGGAACGGAACATGATGCTCAAGTGGTCATTATCGCACAGGTCGTGGTCCTTCGCCGTCCACAGGGCGCCCAATGTAACGATCACAACGTCATGTGTCCACTGGAAGTGACGCCCCTGGAGTGTGCGCCCTCCAGTATAAGGCGTTCTCGTCTGCGTATCGGCGTTCATGGGCAAAACGTTAGACCGGGAGGGTGTCCATGAGCCGCAGCACACCGGGCAGCGAGGCTGCAGGATCTACCGAAGGCAGCCGTATCGCAGGGTGCTTCGCGAGTTCCGCGAGAATGGATCGGGATGCCAGGTCGGGAGCGGCTTCCTCGTCCTCCGCGGCCATGGGGTATGCGGGCGAGGCCAGCGCGGCAAGGCGTGCACGCATGGCTTCCGGGTCGGTTTCGAACCGTGCCGGAAAGGACTCGGCCACGGGGCCGGGCGCGGCGTCGTCCAACACGGCCAGCAACACTGGGCCCGCATGCTGCAAGTGCACTTTGGACACGCCTTCCAGGGGCAGGGGCGACCAATCCCCGGGAGGGTTCCCGTCCTCCATGGGCGTATGGGCGCTAGGGGGGATGGCGGACGGGTGGCCCCAGAGCTCCAGCCCGCGGGCAGGGTGCCGCGCCGCCAGGATAAAGTCGGTTCCCAGGATTTCCAGTCCAGCGCGGTGCAGGTCGCCGGCAAACACGAGCCGCGCCGCATCGGGTTTTCCGAGCAGCACGAGAGCCGCCCCGCCCCGCACGAAGGCGGAGGCGCGCAGGAACAGCCGCTCCTGGGCCATGCCGCCCGAGGCCAGAAATATGGCGAGCGGGGTCAGGACCACGTCCGCGAACTCCCGGCCCGGCAGCGCCCACTCCGGCGCCGCGAAAACAGTTCCGGCAGAGCCGGCGGCGGCTGCCGCGAGCCCACGCCCGGAGGCGATGAGCAGATCGCCGCGGCCATGCCAGGCGATCCGGGGCGCATCGGCGTCCGCATCGGCCGACATGGTCTCGGAAACGAGGATGTCCAGACGTCTGGGAACTATGTTCTCGCGATAGGACGTGGGCAGGGACTTCCATCGCCCGAGAGCCGCATCAACACCATCCATGAGCGCTTCAGAATAGGAGGCGACGACTACGGGCACTCCGAACAGATGGAACGACGTCTCGTGTTTCAATGGGACCGCCCGTCCGCGGACGGCGGCTGGCAACTGGGTATAGAGTTTGTTCATGATCAATCCGGCGGCGGTTCAGTAATGTTGCGCAATGTTTGACTGATACATCCATATGGGCTGCGGGGGAAGGGCGGAGTCGCGGGTGCTTCGTCCTCTTGCGCCGGGTCGTCAATCCTTGCGCAGGCAGGTCGGCTCGACAGGCGGAGGCGGCATGGTTGGCAAAACAGCCAAGCAGCTGCCCGTTCAAAAACTTGAAGTGATGAGGTATAGAACCCCATCCATCCACGAACCGTCCCAGAAATCGAGGAACTGTCCTCCATGCCATCCAAGCCCTCACGACGCACCTTGCACGAAACGGCCTTTGAAAGCTGCGGCGCGCGCCTGTTGGTGCGGCGACTGGACGGACGCATTCTGGACGCGAGCCGCCCGGCCCTGGAGTTGTGGGGCATGACCAGGCACGACATGCTTTCCTCGACCATGGATGCGCTGGGACTGGAACTGCCGCCGTTCTTTCCGTCCGGCCGGGAGATGGCGCTGCAACTTCGTTTGCCGGGCCAGGCAGTGCGCCATGTGGAGCTCGAGGCCACGCCCATGGAGCACGAGGGCGTGGACATCGTGCAACTGATCATCCGCGATATGTCGCCCAAGCGACGCGCCGAGGAGACCCTGCGCCAGGCCGCTTTGGAAATAGACCGGCAGCGCCAGAGTCTGGAGACCATTCTCGACACCATTCCCGACGCCGTCATTTCCACGGACACCAGTATGCGGGTCACGACATTGAACGCGCCCGCGAGAAAGATGTGTCTGGAATGCACGATGGAGCCCGGCTCGGACATCAACACCCTGGCGCAGCAATACGATTGCCCTCTGCATGAGCCCTTGCGCCAAGCGCTCACATCGAACCGCCCCGTAGAGGACTATCGCCTCACCCTGGAATGCGGCGACGGCAGAAAGCAGGTTGTCCTGTGCAACGTGCGGCAGTTGCGGGACGACACGGCAGGGGTTCTTGGCGTGGTGCTCGTGTTGCGGGACATCTCCCGCCTCGTCGATATCGAGAGGCAGCTGGACCATCAGATGGGATTCGGCGCGATTGTGGGCAAAAGCGAGCTCATGCGCTCCATCTTTTCGCGGATCGAGCAGTACGCCGACGTGGACGCCACAGTGCTGATCACCGGAGAATCCGGCACGGGCAAGGACCTTATCGCCGAGGCGATCCACGCCACGGGGCCCCGCTCCAAAGGCCCGCTGGTCAAACTGAACTGCGCCGCACTCAGCGAGAATCTTCTGGAAAGCGAGCTTTTCGGCCACGTACGGGGCGCGTTTACCGGCGCTGTCTCGGACAAGGCCGGGCGCATCCAGGCCGCAGAGGGAGGAACCCTGTTTCTGGACGAGATAGGCGATATCTCGCCACACACCCAGCTTCGGCTGTTGCGGTTTCTGGAAAGCAAGGAATACGAGCGGGTGGGCGAGTCCAGCACCCGCAAGGCGGACGTACGCATTATCGCCGCGACCAACGCGAACCTGACCCAGGCCATTCGCGAGGGCCGTTTCCGGGCGGATCTCTACTACCGGCTACGGGTCATGGTCCTGCACGTGCCGCCGCTCAAGGATCGTTCCGAGGATATCCCCCTGCTCATTGACACATTTATCCGCCGCTTCAACAGCGCCCACGGCAAGGAGGTGGGGGGGGTGACCGGCGAGGTTCTGCAACTGCTCCTGCGCTACCACTGGCCTGGCAACGTACGGGAGCTCAAGCACACCATCGAGCACGCCTTCGTTGTTGGCGGCGGCAGTCTCATTGAACACACCCACCTGCCCGCGGAACTGCAGGACTATGCGACACGGTCCCGCGGCCAGGCTGTCCGCAGGCGGCGCAAGGACATCTCGGCCGAGGACATTCTGCGGGCGCTGGAGCAGACGGGGTGGAAAAAGGCCCCGGCGGCGCGCATCCTGGGTGTCGGCCGCACGACCCTGTACATGAAGATGGAGTCCCTGGGCATCCAGGACCGCCGCGGCGGCAACCGCGCATGACGTCCGCAGTGTAACGTCTTCGGTACACTTTTTCCGAACAGTTTTCGCGCCAAGCCACGACGGCCAGACAGCCGTGATGGACTGTGCATGGCCGTGTGCACCGAGCGCCCCGCTCCGTGCGGCAGGGGGCGAGCAGCACAAAGTGTTCGTTTTTTTCCAGAAATGAACAGAAAAGTGTTCATTGAACACTTTGGTTGGCGGTTTTCCGCCCGCAGCCTGTCCTCGCCGGTTGCCTAACAGCCTCGGATGTCAATGCATATTGTCCCTGTCTTCTTCTGGCACGTTCCTTGATTAAGGGACGATGTCCTCAGCCACCAAGGAGACGCATGCATGAGCATTCGCACGAAACCAGCCATTGTCCAGGCATTCATCGAATCCGCAAAGGGACCGCTGCTTGTAGGGTTCCTGGGCTCTTCCTACGCCCTGGCCTTGCAGGGCCTGGATGTGGAGCGCATGTGCCGCGGCCGTATCGATTATCTTCCCGTGAGCGGGGACCCCTCGCTGTACCATGTCTACTCGGTGCGCGGGTTGCCGACCTACGTGCTGTACCACAACAACCGGGAGATCGGCCGGCATCTCGGCCGTCTCGATCTTGAGGCCCTGGATTCACTGATGGAGACCGCACTCGGGGCAATGCAATGTCCGATATGAATCAAGCGCGCCTTGAGGAGGAACACCCCTCTGCCGCGATGGGAAGAACCAAACCCGCAACACTGCTCATCGTGGAGGATTCCCGGACCCTGGCGTTGTACCTGGAGCAGTTTTTCAGCAGCGAGGGATACGAGATACTCGGCACGCACGCCACGGCGGAAGCCGCTTTGCAGGATATGGAGCGGCTGTCTTCGTTGCGCGAGGAACCGGACCTCGTGCTCATGGACATCGTGCTCGCCGGGGAGATGGATGGCGTGGAGGCGGCCCGCGTCATCATAGAACGCTATCAGAGCGCCGTGGTGTTCCTGACCGGCGTTCGGGACGTGGAAAGCGCTGTGGCCGTCCGGCCCCACGCGTACCTCTCCAAGCCTTTCGAGATGCATCAGGCCCGCGCCGTGGTGGAAATCGCCATGCAGCACAGGAGTCTGGAGCTCGAGCTCACCCGCAAGAAGAACGAACTCGAAATGCTCAACCTCACGCTGGAACAATGGGTCCGCGAGCGGAGCGAGGAGCTCGTGCGCGTGGAGCGGGAGAAAAACGCAGTGATTTCGGGACTCAAGGACGTAGTCGTGTTCTCGATGTCGCCGGATCTGGAGGTGCTCTGGACCAACGCTCCCAAAAGCATGCTGAACGGGGAGGGCGCCGGACGGGCGCTCTTCGGCGAGCGGAGCGAATCGCTTTTCAGCTCCTACAACGGCAACGGCAACGGCTGTCTGGCGCGGAAGGCGTTGCAGTCCTGCGCCCCGGCCGAAGGCGAGATCGTCACCAAGGACGGCCGCCACTGGTTTTCCCACTGTAATCCCCTGTTCGACAAGACCGGACGCGTCGTCAAGCTCGTGCAGGTCATGATGGACATCAGCGAGAGGAAGCGGTCCCACGAGGAGATGAAAAAACTCCATGATTCCCTGGCCGAGGCCCATGCGGAGCTCATGGAGGCGTATCGTCACACCATAGAGGGCTGGGCGCGCGCACTGGAACTCAAAGACAAGGAGACCGAGGGCCATTCGCGCCGCGTCGTGAACATGACTCTGAAGCTGGCGATGGCCATGGGCGTGGAAGGCGACGAACTCGTCCATGTGGAGCATGGAGCCATACTGCACGATATCGGCAAGATGGGGGTTCCGGACGATATCCTGCTCAAGCCGGGCGCGCTGGACGAGGAGGAATGGGAGACCATGCGCCGTCACCCGGAATACGCCTACAATTGGCTCTCCTCCATACCCTACCTCCAGCCGGCGCTCTCCATACCCTATTGCCATCATGAACGCTGGGACGGGAAGGGCTACCCCCAAGGGCTGGCTGGCGAGGACATTCCGTTCGCCGCGAGACTTTTCACTGTTGTGGACGTGTGGGACGCGCTCATATCGGACAGGCCCTACCGCGAGGCCTGGCCCAAATCCAAGGCCATGGCCTATATCCTGGAACAGTCCGGCAAGCAGTTCGACCCGGACGTGGTCGAAGCGTTTTTCAAGTACGACATTCCCGGGCTCGGAACCAACGGCTCCTCGAAGTCCGCGGCGCCCCGGCCCGTCGCCATTTCTTCCACGGACGATTCCTAAGGGCCATCGGCCTCCGGGACGTCATTTCCGCTTGAGGTCCCAGTTCCCGCACCAGCCTCTCGGCAGACCCTGGCCAGACAGCAGCGCACGGCATTGCGCCGCGTAGGCCGCAGATGGCGGGTCTGTGCGTTCATGCCGTTCGAAACGCGCGAGGGCGTCCTCCAGCTCGCCCCGGCAATACAGCTCCCGCCCCTCGTCGAAGTCTTGGAGTTCCCGCCGATTCGACGCGTGCGCCTTTTCGGACATGAGTTCGTGGATCAACAGGGGCGTGGAGCGGCCCACCACGGTGACCTGCGCCAGCGTGCGGATGGGGAACGCCTGGCCGGAAGCGGCCACGGTCTCCTCGGAGACGATGGTATACGTGCCGAATTCCTTGTTCGCCCCCTCCAGCCGGGAAGCCACGTTGACGGCGTCGCCGATCATGGAATAGTCGAACCGCGCATCGGAACCCAGGTTGCCTACCACGGCCGGTCCCGTGTTCACCCCGATGCGCATGCGCACGTCGCGGCCCACGCGCTCCTTCAAGGCGGGCCGCATTGCCGCCAGCCGCTCCTGGCAGCGCATGGCAGCGCGCAGGCAGCGTTCCGCGTGGTCCGGCTGATCCAGCGGCGCGTTCCAGAACGCGATGATCGCGTCGCCCTCGTATTTGTCCAGCGTGCCGCCCTCGTCCAGGATGATGTCGGTCATGGCCGAAAGGTACAGGTTGAGGAATTCGGTGAGCTGCTCGGGGTCCAGCCCCTCGGCTATGGCGGTGAACTTTTCGATGTCCGAGAACAGAATCGACAGGACGCGGCGCTCGCCGCCCAGGCGCATGCGTTCCGGCTGTCGGATGAGCAGTTCGATGACCGCCGGGCTCAAATAGCGGCTGAAGGCGTTGCGGATGAAACGTTTTTGCCGGCCTTCCGTAGTGTGCAAAACCGTCAGGGATGCGAGGGACGCGGTGACGACGCCCAGGCTGGGTCCGACCATGGGCAGCCAGACGCCCACGCCGTACGCGGCGGCTGCCAACAGACTCGGAAATACGATGGCGGACAGGGCGACCACGGCGTTGGAGGTGGGGGTTAGGAACGTAAGCACGGCGGCGGCCAGAGGCAGGGCCACGAGCAGCACCATATCCAGCCACGCCGGC
>JBMCLC010000030.1:0-9346 GCA_048614715.1 Oceanidesulfovibrio sp. | reverse complement strand
CTCCTTGGAGGATGCTGCGTCTGACGGCCTGGATGCGTTCCGAAGCCTGCGCAGCGCTGATGGTCGTGTCGGCAAGCTCATTCTCGAGATGTTTCAGGGCGGCGATGGTCTGTGCGGCGGCATTGCCCCGCAGGCGCAGTGCGATGCCGCGCGCGGTATTCACAAATGCGCTGAACTCATCATCCGCGCCAGGGGGGCGCATCCGGTCCCGGTCCGGCTCGATTCCCCTGGCGGCGTCCTGCAACAACTGGGTCGCCTCGTTCAGCAAAGTCGTCTGGAGGCTTGATTGGCGATACACCCAGAGCAGTATGGCGGCTGAAGTCACAGCCAATCCAAGAATCAGGTGCCAGAGGAAGTCGGCGTTCAATGGTCCGGCCATGCGGCTGTCCACCCGGAACAGCAACAGCCAGGCCGTGATGAAGGCGAGCAGTGCGCCGTTGAGGCAGCTCAGGGCCACGAGGATGGTCGCATTGCGGAGATGTCGCCTAGTGTAGCCGGGGAGACGGCGCCGCGGCATGGTTTGTGTGTTCATGGTTTTGTACTCCAATGAAGCTGGGAGGTTACGGTCCGGTATAGACCAAATCGTCGTCCGTTCCGAACTCGGTGTCCGACCCTGCGCTGACTAGGCGGAAGGTCTTTCCGCGCGCCGAGGTGGAATAGTCCAGCGGCGTTCCCCAGGCATCACGCGCTAGCTCGCGGAAGTTGTTTTCCTTGAACGTCTCGCGCATCCAGGTCTGGAAATGCGCCGCGTCAGGGTAGCTGCCCGTACGGACGTATTCGTAATCGAGCATCATGCCGATGTTGCGCATGTCCATGCCGCTGACCACGTACTGGGTTTGGGCAACGAGTTCGTGGTAGAAGCGTTCGATATCCTCCGCATTGCCGGCCACGAGCCCCAGAGTGAGGGCCAGGGGCAATAGCTTGGTGAATAGGCTATGCATGGGCTGGGGTCAGAACTCCGGTCCCAGGGTAGCGTGCGGCGCCGTACCCGGGTGGATGACCATGAGCGCGTCGTATCCCGGAGGCCCTTGTGTGGCGTTGAGGCCCTGGCTGCCGCTCTTGGAAGGGCAGGCGTGGTGTGTCGTCGCGTTGCCTGTGGTGTAGCTGTCGTCCCGCAGAAAAACGAAGGCCGAGCCCATGGCCAGCCAGGGGGCGCCGCTCGGCGGATCGGGGTCCGCGATGGAAAGCCCCCAGTCCGCGACGCTGTCGAGATCGGCAGAGGGAATGCCTCCCCAGCCTTGCTCCGGGTCGGTAAAGTCCACGCTCCAGGATGCGCCGTCGCTGGCGGGTGCGATGTGCCGCAATCGCAAAACGCCGTTTTCCGCATGGATGATCTCCACGAAGTCGTCGGCCGAGACCGTCACGTCGTCCCATCCTCCGCCCGAGGAATGAAGGATGTCCACAGCCACCGGCGTCTCGTACTCGTTGCGGAAGATGCTGGCGACGATATTGTCTGTATTGTCTGCGAGAGTGGCGTTGAACACGTCGGCGCTGTCGGTCGCGCGGTCCGGGCCGGGGCTGAGGATGCGGATTTCCCTGGCCTGGCCCGCCGTGGTGTCGCCAAGGTCCAGGGCGAAAGCCATGGCGCTGCCCCATGGATCGGTGAGGATTTCTTGCTCCATCGGGGCGTAGGGTCCGCGCCATCCCGCGGCGATCCCTACCGTGGCGTTGTAATCCCAGGCCGGCAGCACTTCGGAGGTGTAGCCATGGGATGCATCGTACGCGGGCACCCAGGGCTGGCCGGCGAAGGTCGCATCCTCCACCCAGTTCGAGCTGCTTGGGGAGGGCGTGTCGTCGCAGTCCTCCGCGTTGCAGCGGTAGTACGAGCCGCCGTGGGCCACGTAGTCGTAGTTGATGTAGAGCCGTTCTGGTTGCGGGGGGAAGTACGTGCGGCCCGCCTCCCAGGCCGGGGCATGGGCGTACTCGTCGGCCTGGGTGCTGATCAGGTTCCAGTGGGAGGGAGAGACCCCGGGCGCGTTTCCCGTGTCGGAGACATGCCGCATGATGCAGGCGTGGATGGAGCCGCTGTTGTTGACAACAGAGCCGACGATAGGTTCCGCACCGCCGATGTCGGCGATGAAGCCGTTGGGTTGCAGCACGCCATCCGTGACCGTGCCGGAGCGGCCGACTATGGCCGTTTTCAGCGCGTTCAGCACGCGGCGGGCGGCGGCGGTCTTCTGGTCGTCCAGCCGCCATTCCGAGGCCGCGATTCTGAGCACGATGTTGTCCTTGTTGTCCCGCAGAACCGCACCGCTCGGGTCGCGCAGGGGGTCCTCGGGGTCGAAGTCGAAGTCGATCCTGCGGTCCGACCCCGCGCTTATGGCGTAAAGGTCGTCGCCAAACCCGTCACCGTCCAGGTCCTCACCCGCGCGATAGAAGACGAGGGCCGAGCCCCAGCCGTCTAGGATGCGTTCCGAGCCGCCCTGGCGCAGCAGGAAGCTGCGGTTTTCATGCCGTTCTTCGTCGTCAGTCGGGGAGTCCGTGAACTGGAACAGGTCATCGTCGTCGGGAAATTTGTCCGGGGGCGGCACCAGGTATGGGCCGTTCCATTTCTCGCGGTCCACTACCTCCACGTAGCCGCCGTTCGTGGTCACGCCCTCTGTTCGCACCTCGGTATCCCACAAGGCCACGGGCATGGCCGCGTCGTCGCCCGCGGCGCTGCCCCAGGAGACGTGGTTGGCGGTGCCGTTGTTGTTGGTGCGCACAGGATTGCCGGTCCCGTTGTCCGGGTGTACGAATCCGTCGGTTGCGTCGTCCCATGTGTAGACATAGAGCGCCGGCAATCCGCCGTAATGCCCGACGTAACCGCCGATTATCTTGTCGCCGCGTTCATCGAAGCTGTTAGGCGCGCCCAGCACGGCGAAACGCAGCGCCTCGAAGAGTTCGAGGGTCTTTTCCCGTTTAGTGTGGTCGTCCATGCTCGCGCCAATGGGCAGGACCATGGCCGTGAGGATGCCCAGGATGCCGATGACGATGATCAGCTCCATGAGGGTCATGCCCCGCTCCCGGGGGGTAGGTGAGCCGCGGGATGGACTGGGCCGCCGGGCCGGGTCAGCGATCTTCATACACGGCTCTCAGGTGGGGATCGACCACGCGGACATCGGCCTTGTCGAGCAGGCTGGCCAAATACCGTTCAAAGGCTGCATGGCGTTTTTCTCCCGCAACCACGGACAGGAGCTGGTCGCGCACATCCTCGAAGGAAGCATTGCGGTACTTGTGCTTGTCCTGCTCGAACCGGTCGCGGAGCTCGTCCTCGCTCACGGACACGGAGGCCGCCACCTTTTCGTCCACAAGCCGGTTGGCGGATGCCTGCTGGCTCCAGATCGTGGTGTACTGCTTTTCGGTCATCCCGGCCTTGGCCAGCGTGCGCCGGAAGTCCTCGGGTGAATCGAAGCCGTTGCGCACGATGGCGGTGCGCAATGCGCCTCCGGAGAGCGAGACGGTCAGCCCCTGTCGGTGCGCTTCCTGCTCCAGCAGTTCCATGACAACGAGATTATCGAGAATGGCTCGCTGACGATGCAGAAGTTCGTGCTCGCGAACGTTCTCAGCAGTGTTGTTTGTGCCCAGCACGTCGCGCAGGGCGTTGTCGAACATCCAGCGCGGCACCGCCTCGCCGTTCACCACCAGCAGTGTCGAATTGTCCTGCGCCGCGATTATCTCCGCGTCGGAGGGCACGGGTTCAGAGGCCTGTGCATTCGCGTGCAGGGCGAGGGTCAGGGTGAGGGCTATGCACATGGCGTAAAGGACGGGGTGGTGTCTCATTGGTCGTCTCCTGGTCGGTTTTATTAAAGGCCATAGACGGCCAGCATGCCAGAGATAAGGGCGTAGAAGACCAAGCCGACGATGCTTCCGAGAACCAGCAGAAGCAGGGGTTCGATCAAGGAGTTCATACGCTTGATGTTGGCTTCCAACATCTTGTGGTAAATGTCCGCGGCGAGCTCCAGAACCCGGACCAGCTCTCCGGTTTCTTCACCCGTGGACACCATTTCACCCACCATGTTGGGGAAGATCCGCGGGTTGCGTAGCAGCGGTCCGGAAAGGGCCTGGCCTTCCAGAACATCCTCCATGATCTCGTCCACCACCAACATGGCGGCCTTGTTGCCCAGGGTGCCGCGCACCGTCTCCAGAGCGTCCATCAGCGGAACGCCGCTGGAAAAGAGCACGGCCATGTTGTTGGAAAAGTTGACCACGATGTTGCAGCGCAACACGCCGCCTACGATGGGGACGCGCAGCAGAACTGTGTCGATGACCCTGGATCCTTCCTCTGTCTTGCGGAGCAGGATAGTGAGCACAATCACGCCAATGATGCTGCCGAAAAGGTAGAGCCAGTTGGCTTGCATCCAGCTGGAGACGTCCATGACCATCTGCGTTATGGGGGGCAGGGCGCGGCCTTCGCCCAACAATGCCTTGAACTTGGGGATGACGTTGAGGGTGAGGTACGCGACGACGACAGACGCCGTGAGAATCACGATGGCGGGGTAGATCATGCTCGTGATGATCTGCCGCTTAAAAACGGCCGACGCTTCCAGGCGGTCCGCTATGTTGTTCAGGGCGAGTTCCATCTCGCCGGATATCTCCGCGGCCTTGATGATGTTGATGATGTACGGTGTGAAGACGCGGTGCCGGGACATGGCCTCGGACAGGGACACCCCGCTTTCCACAGCCAGGCGCACGGATTGCAGCATCATCCTGGTGCCGAGGCGTTTTGTCTGACGCCCGAGGATGCTCAAGGCCTGGATTATGCCGAGGCCTGCTTCCAGCAGCACGGCCAACTGCCGGAAGAGGAGCACGAGATCCTTGCGCCGGGCCGGATTCAGCAACAGGTTCACCTGGCTGGCTTCAGTCTGGGCGCCGCGGCCGCTTTTGGCGTCGTCCATGGCTTTGACGCCGAGCAGGAAACGGCCGCTCTTCTTGACCATGGCGGCGGCGTCGGCCGAGGTGGCGGCGCTGAGAACCTCGCTGCTTTCCCTGCCCGAGGCGTCGAGTATGGCGCACTGGAAACGCGGCATCAGTCACCCACCGTCACGCGCAGCACTTCCTCTATGGAGGTCGTTCCCTGGAATGCCTTGTCCACGGCGTCGCCGCGCAGGGTCACCATGCCCTGGCCGAGGGCAGCGCGGCGGATGGATTCCGTGGAACCGCTGCGCAGGATTTCGGAACGCACGGCGTCGTCCACGAGCATGAGCTCGAAAACGCCTGTGCGGCCCCTGTAGCCGGTGTTGAAGCAGGAAGGGCAGCCCACCGGCCGACACCAGGCGGCCCGGCCGGACTCCAGGTACATGCCCGTTAGCCCCATGCCCTCGAGCACGGCACTGTCTGGGGTGAAGCGCTCCTTGCACCTGGGGCACAGCCGGCGCACGAGGCGCTGGGCCAGGATGCCGGAGACCGACGAGGCCACGAGAAACGGTTCGCAGCCCATATCCACGAGGCGCGGCAGGGCGCCCGGCGCATCGTTGGTGTGCAGCGTGGTGAAGACCAAGTGGCCGGTGAGAGCGGCGCGCAGCGAGATGCTCGCCGTCTCCTGATCCCTGGTCTCGCCGACCATGATCACGTCCGGGTCCTGGCGCAGGATGGAGCGCAGGGCGCTGGCAAAGGATATTTTTTCGTTGTGGCGGATCTGCACCTGGTTAACGCCGTCGATCTTGTACTCCACCGGATCCTCGACCGTGGTGATGTTGATGTCCGGCGCGTTGATGGTGTTGAGGGCCGCGCACAGGGTGGTGGATTTGCCCGAACCCGTGGGCCCGACAATGCAGATGATGCCGTAGGGTCTCTTGATGAGGACGCCGAAGTTTTCGTAATCTCTGGGCGAGAGTCCGAGCTGGTCTATGGTGAGCCTGTTGGAGTAGCCGGCGAGTATGCGCAGAACCACCTTTTCGCCATGCACGATAGGCAGGGTGGAGACGCGCAGGTCGTAATTCTCCTGGGCTTCGTCGAACACGATGGCACCGTCCTGGGGACTGCGGCGTTCCGCGATGTTCAGGCCGGCCATGACCTTGATGCGTGAGGTCAGGGAGGCGAGCATGTCCATGGGATAACGTTTGGCCTCCTGGAGCACGCCGTCGATTCGGTAGCGCAGCCGCACCGCATCTTCGCAGGGTTCAAGATGGATGTCCGAGGCTTTGAGCCGCAGGGCCTTGAGGATGATGTCGTTGATGATCTCCACGGCCGAGCTTTCATCGACCTGCGCGCTCAGATTCTGTTCGTAAATCCGGGCCAGCGCGTCGTGGATCTTGCCGGTGGAGGCGATGAACAGGGAAACGCCGCGCCGTGTACGACGCTCGATGTTCTTGAGCGCCGGGGCCGACAAGGGACGGTCCACGGCGGCTTCGAAGGTTTCCTCGTCCATGCGCAGCGGAACCATGACCTGGCGCTGGGCCACGGCGGAGGGCAGAAGCTTGGCCGCCTCGGGGTCGATCACGATGTCGTCCAGGTTGACGTAGGGGATGCCGGAGCAGTCGGCGATGGCCAGGGCCACGTCCTCCTCGGTGACATGGCCGAGCCGGCACAGGGCCTGCCCGATCAGGATGTTCTCCCTGGCCTTGACGCGCAGGGCCTCGCGGAGCTGCTCCTCGGTGATCAGGCCGCGCTCGATGAGCGCCGAGCCGAGCTGCCGTTCGCCGTCCGCGCCCTTGTTCACGCCCATGTTTCTGCGGAAAGCAGGCGGGGCTGCGCGAATATGGGAGCGTGAGTCATGCATCGATGCGCTCCAGGCGGGGCAGGATGATGGTTTCGTTTTTGGCCATGCGTATGGCGGACTCGCGGTCGATCTTGCCGTCCTTGTAAAGGTCCGCCAGGGACAGCTCCATGGTCTGCATGCCGAGCTTGCCGCCGGTCTCGATGGCCGAGTAGATCCGCTCCAGCTTGCCGGAGCGGATCAGGTTTGAAATGGCGGAGGTGACCTTCATGACTTCCACGGCGGCGACCCGGCCCTCGCCGTTGACATGTCTGAGCAGGCGCTGGGACACCACGCCGCGCAGGGTTGCGGAGAGCTGGTGGCGGATCTGGGCCTGCTCCTCGATGGAGAACACGCCGATCATGCGGGTGAGCGAGGATATGGCGTCGCGGGAGTGCAGGGTGGAGAACACGAGGTGGCCTGTCTCCGCGGCCATGATCGCGGTGCGCATGGTGTCCAGGTCGCGCATCTCGCCCACGAGGATCACGTCCGGGTCCTCGCGGAGGGAATCACGCAGGGCCAGGGAAAAGGAGGGCACGTCCGTGAACAGCTCCCGCTGGGTGACCAGGGACTTGATGTTGAAGTGCACGAACTCCACGGGGTCCTCGATGGTGATGATGTGGCACGACTTGTTGCGGTTTATCTTGTCGATGATGGCCGCCAGGGTCGTGGACTTGCCGGAGCCGGTTGGCCCGGTGACCAGGACGAGGCCGTCCTTGAGCTCGGAGAAGCTGTTTATGCCCACCGGCATGCCGAGAGCCTCCAGCGTCAGCTTCAGGCTCGGCAGTTTTCTGAAGACCGCGGCCAGCGCGCTTCGCTGGTAAAAGATGTTTACGCGGAAGCGATGGTCCGCGTCATAGGCGTAGGCCAGGTCCACGGAGGATTTCTCCTCGAGCACCTTCCGTTGGCGCTCGCTCAGCAAGGGCATCAGGATCGCCTCGAGGTCCGCGGCGCACATGGCCTCGCCGCCTATGCAGAAGAGTTCGCCGTCCACGCGCATGAACGGTGCAAAATTCAGGGTCAGGTGCAGGTCCGAGGCATTGTTCTCCAGGGTTTTGTCGAGCAGTGCCCGGATTTTCGAATGGTCGGCGCTGGCCGGAGCGGTGCAGGAAGCATTGGTCATGACGCCACCTACAGTCCGATTTCGACCATGGCACCGCTGCGGCGGCTGCCCAGCTCGAGGTTGCGGACGGCTTTGCTGACATTGAAGGGGAAGTAGGGACGCCTGCCACCGATATTGGTCGTGGGCTCCAGCTCGTTGGTCTCCTCATCGAAGGTCATGATGTGCTTTGTGTCCCTGGTGTAGTAGGGGTGCTCCGAAATGTCGCACATGACGCGATCCTTCAGCTCCCCGGCCTCTTCCGTGTTCATGACGATCCGCGGGGTGATGAGGAAGATGATCTCGGAACGACGCTTCTGCACCGCTGTGTCGCGGAACAGGAAGCCGAGCAGCGGGATGTTGCCGAGGATGGGCACGCTCTCTACCACGTCGTTGTCGATTTCCTCGATGAGGCCGCCGATGACGATAGACTGGTTGTCCTTGGCCAGAACGATGTCCTCCACTTCGGTCTTGGCTATGGAGTCGGTCTCGCCTTCAAAGACCTCGCCGTTGAGGCTGAAGTAGAAGGGCGGACCCTCCCCGGTCTGGAGGGAGGATATTTCGGTAACGATCTTCAGGGTCACGGTCCGGTCTTCGTTGATGGAGGGCGAAACCTCGAGGGTGACGCCGACTTCCACCTCCTTGTATTCGATCGTGACCTGGGCCGGGGCGATCTGCGCGCCGTCGTCGTTGAACTGGGCCTCGCTCACGGTGTAGCCGGTGCGTACGGGCGTCTGGTCGCCCTGGAAGAACTTGGCGGCCGCGTTGTTGGCCACGAATACGAGGGGCGTGGCTATCTCGTTGATGCGGCCCTGGCGCTCCAGCATCCGCAATTCGGCCTGCACCTTGCTGTCTATATAGCTGAAGGCGAACGTGGCCGGCGTGCTGAGCATAGAAGAACCCATGGAGCCCAGAGTGCCCATGGAGCCGCCCTTGTGATCGCCGTCTTCCGTTGTGTAGGCGTCCTCGTCGCCCAGGGTTACGTCCAGCGAAAAGTATGACTCCTCGGAGTCGTCCAGGTCGATGCGCAGGATCTTGGTCTCCAGCAATACCTGGCGCGTGGGGGTGTCCACCTCTGTGACGAGCGCGGCCACGTCCTCCAGCAGCTTGGTGTCCACGGCGCGGATGGCCAGGGCGTTGTTGCGCGGAAACACCGTCATCAGCGCCCGGGCCCGGCCGATCTGTTGCTCCAGGGCATCTTCCGCGCTGGCCACTGTGCGGGTGCGCAGGATTTGCGCGAGCCGCGCCACCTCGTCCTCTTCCAGGGCCACTCCGCCACGCTCCAGGAGGTCTTTTTCGTCGCGCTTCTTGAAGCCCTCGACGTCGAGGTCTTCGAATTCTTCGACATCGTCCGGGTACTCACCCACCTCTGGGTAGGAGTCCGTGCCCACGTGGCCGTAGCTGGTGATTTCCTCCGGTGCGACATATTTCACGCGCTCGCCGAAGATGCTGGCCACCGTCAGGGCGACGGTGAGGCACGAAGCGTATTTGAGATTGAAGACCCGGGTCTTCTCATCGCGCCGCAGAATCAGCTCGCGTCCGTATTCCTCGACCTTCATGACGCGGACCAC
>JBMCLC010000029.1:0-9558 GCA_048614715.1 Oceanidesulfovibrio sp. | reverse complement strand
AGCTTCCCCTGCGGCGCCGGCGGCTGCGCCAACGGGCACGGTCGCCACGGCGTCCTTGAGAGCCTTGGTGACGATGTCCTTGATGGTGGCGTTGAGTTCATCCTCGGCCACCGGGAGCTTGCCTTCGAACTCGGCGATGGTCTCGGCCTGTTCGGCCTTCTCGGCCTGGAGGGCTTCGACCTTGGAGTTCAGCTGCTCCACGTCCTTCTCGAGCTTTTCGGTCTTGCCGACATAGGGCTCGAGTTCTTCGACCTTGGCTTCGAGCTCGGCGATCTTCTCGGCCTGCTCATTGATGGTCGCGTCGTTACTGCGCAGCGTATCCAGCACCACATTGATGGGCGCCATCTCGCTTTCGGGGATCGGGGCGATGGACACATTGTCGCCGCCCAGCTTCTTGGACTGGCTGGCGACCCACTTCTCGTAGATCTCGCCCTCGTTGAATTCCACATCCATGAGTCCCGGAATCTTGCTCATGAGCCAGGCTTTGGCCAGCGGCTGGACCACGCTTTCTTCCTCGGCGTTCAGGTCGCGCTGGGTCAGGAAAGCGAGCAGGTCGGAAACCTCGCCGCCGCTCTTGCCGGCCATGAGGGCCAGGATGGACTCCATCTTGATCACCCTGCGTCCTTCGTCAGACATAACGGCCTCCATTTATCGTCAAAGATTGTTCCCTGTGAATTCCCAAAGCCCTACATGACCTTGCGGCCTATACGGCGCGCGTACGCCAGCGCGGCCGTGCGGTACACGAAGTGGCCGAGCTTGGTCCAAGGCAGATAGGCGAGGAGCATGAATACCGCCACCAGGTGCAAGAAATAGGTGGGATAGGCCAGGTACTTGATGTTCGCCAGCCGCAGAAGCTCGCTGCCGATGCCTGTGAGGAAGATCGCCCAGATGACGCCGAGCAGGTACCAGTCGTAGTAGCTGTTCTCGGATTTCTGGGGGTCCTTGGCGAGGCGCTTCGAGGTCAAGAGGACCAGACCGACAATGCCCAGGATGGCGCCCAGGTTGGCCAGAAGCTTTATGGGCGAGGTGAGGGGAATCGGCGTATGGAGCTGATGGATGTCCATGCCCGCCATGTTGAGGAACACCGGCACCCAGTGGCCCACAGCGATGATGCTCGTGACGATGAACAGCGCGATGAAGCCGTAGAAGATGGCCAGGTGGCCGATCTTGCGGGGCGCCTTGTCCTTGCCGCAGTCCGCGAACTTCTTGTGGGTGACGATCTCGCCGGCGATAGTGTCCCACAACGCCCGCAGCATGCTCGGCTTCTTGCCGCCCACGTAGACCACTTCGCCCTCGGGCTTGAAGCGCTTGAGCAGACGCGAGGTACCGGCGTAGAAGGTGTAAACGACAAAGAGCACGGCCAGACCGAAGATGGGATCGATGGTGTAGTCGCCCGGGAAGAGCAGTCCGTACACCACGTGGCCGTCCTCGGTGAGCGGGAACGGCGTGCCGCGGACCATGGCCATGATGATCCAGATCACCAGGTAGATGGCGGCCGGGATGGCGGCGAGAATGGGCAGGTACTTCGGGGAGCTCATCCATTTGGCCAGCACGGACGGGCCGACAAGGGAGCGGTATGTCATGTTGCGGATGGCCGCCAGCAGATCGCCGGGCCTGGCCCCGCGGGGACACAGGTCCGAGCAGGTGCCGCAATTGTGGCACAGCCAGACATCGATGTCCGTCATGAGCTTGTCCTTGAGTCCCCATTGCGCCCAGATCATTTCCTTACGGGGATACGGCTGGCTGGTGGGCGATATGGGACACGCCACGCTGCAGGTCGCGCATTGGTAGCATTTGGTGAGGGCGTCGCCGCCCACGCCCTGCAGCTCCCGTACAAATTGCGGGTCGGGATTGAGTCGCTGCATTCGAATGACCTCCTAGTATCCCTTGAACGGGTTGGGGCCCATCTTGAGGACGTCCTTGATGAACTGGTCGATCAGCTCAGGTACCTTGTCGTACTCGTCGATGGCGACTTCGTACTGCTCCACGCGCTCGGGCTCGATGCCGAGCTGGTTCAGCGTCTCGGCGATGTTCTCCTTGCGGCGGTTGCAGATCTCGGAACCCTTCACGAAGTGGCACTGGTAGTCGTCGCCGTACTTGCATCCCAGCAGCATCACGCCGTCGGTGCCGCGGCTCATGGCGTCCTTGATCCAGATGGCGTTCACCGAGCCGAGGCAGCGCACGGGCATGATCCGCACGAAGGGGCTCCAGTGCTTGCCGCGGAGGGCGGCCATGTCCAGCGCCGGGTAGGCGTCGTTTTCGCAGGCCATGATCAGGATGCGCGGGCCGCCATCGTTGATGTCGTCCGGCACTGTGTACTGGCGGACAACGTCGCTCATCATGCCGATGCCGTAGTTGTCGAAGGAGATGACGCGCTCGGGGCAGGCGCCCATGCAGGTGCCGCAGCGGCGGCAACGGTTCCAGTTGGGCAGCGGGGTGCCCTTCTCGTCATCGTCCAGCGCGCCGAAGGGGCACTCCTCAGTGCAGCGCTTGCACTGGGTGCAGCGCACGAAGTTGAACACCGGGTAGGAGGGATCGCCCGAGCGCGGGTGCACGGACACGCCGCGGTTGACCGACTCCAGACACTGGATGGCCTTGAGGGCCGCGCCGGAAGCGTCCTCGGAGGCGTGATCCATGAGCATGGGCTGGCGCACCGCGCCGGCGGCGTACACGCCGGTCCGCCGGGTCTCATAGGGGAAGCAGATGTAGTTGGAGTCTGTGAAGCCCTCGAACAGCGCGAGATCCGGGAACGCCGGGCCCTGGCGGTAGTCGAAGTGCACCACCGCTTCCTTGGCCGATGTGGGCACAATGCCGGTGGGCAGGACCACCATATCCACCGCGACCTCGATGTCGCCGCCGAACAGGGAGTCGGCGACCTTCACGACCAGGCCGCCGTCGGCTTCCTCCACCGCGGTGACGCGGCCCTTGGTAAGCATCATGCCGGCCTTGTCCTGCGCGGCTTTGTAGTACTTCTCGTACACGCCCTGCACGACCATGGAATCATAGAAGATGTAGGCGATGGAGTCGTCGGACTTTTCCAGCACGTAGTTGGCCTGCTTGAGCGCGACCACGGAGGATACCGAGTTGGCCATGGGCAGGTGCTGGTAGCCTTCCCAGTCCTTCTGGGTGATGACCTCGACCTCCACCTCGGCGTGGGGGTCGCCCTCGCCGTCAACTTCCCCGGAGAGCTCGCACTCGGCGAGGTCCTTGTAGATGCGGCCTCCCGGATCGAGGGCGGAGAGATCGAGAATGAAGGCGACCTTCTTGGCCGGGCTGCCGTCGGAAGGCTTGGCTATCTTGCCTTCCTTGGCCATGATCTCGAACTCGCGGCTGGTGACCACGTCCTTGATGGAGCCGTAGCCCAGCGGCTTGAGGTACTTGGTCTTCTGGGGCTGCCAGCCGGTGGCCATGACCACGGAGCCGACAGGCAACTCCTGATCGCCTCCGCCGGTTTTGATGGTGGCGGTGTACAGGCCGGGCTGGCCCTTGAGCTTGGTGAGCTCGCTGGATTTCATGACCGTGATGCGCTCATGCCCTTCCACCTCGGCGATGAGCTTGTCCAGGCCGGTGTCGTGCGCTTCCGTGTAGGGATGCGACAGCGGCACGGTCTTGTAGAAGTTCTTGGCAGCGCCGCCGAGTTCGGCTTCGCGCTCCACCAGAATGGTGTCGTAGCCGGCCTTGGCTGTGTTCAGGGCCGCGTTCAGGCCGGTCCAGCCGCCGCCGAGCACGAGTATGGTGCGGGTGAGTTCCTCCACGTCAAGATGGGGAACCTTGCCGGACTTGAGCTTGGCCACGCCCATGTTGATGTAGTCCTGGGCGATGCCCACGAGTTCTTCCGAGGCTTCCTCGTTCAGGTCCACGGGATTGCCTTCGGGGTCCTGATAGCTGAGGATGCACTGCTCACGCAGGTTGACGCGCTCTGTAAGAACGCCGTCGAACGTGAAGAACTCCCAGTCGTAGCGCGGGGAGCTGCCGCACACCAGCACGGCGTCGATCTCTCCGGCGTCGATGTCGGCCTGGATCATCTTGCGGCCTTCATCGCTGGCGAGCACTGTTTTGCTCTTGACGACGGGGCAGAGACCGCCCCACTTGGTCTGCACGTAGTCCTCGAGCGTCTCGGCATCGAGGACCGGGCTCAAGCAGGACTTGTCGAAATAGACTCCTATCTTCTCGGCCATTGGTCGTTACCTCCCTCTCACCGTTTGGATCGCCTTGAGAGCCGCGCCGGTGCCGGACTGGGCGGACTTCATCACGTCCAGAGGCTTTTTGGCGCAGCCGGCTGTGTATATTCCCTTCTCCTCGCCCCCCGTGATGAAACCTTCCTCGTCCACGGGGACGTCGAAGGGCAGCTTGGCGCCGGCGAGGCTCGGTTGCATGCCGGTGGCGAGAACCACCATGTCGTAGCGCACTTTTTTCTTGATGCCGCGCACGGCGTCCTCGACCTCAACGATCACATCGCCGGAGGGATCGGACTCGACCCCGGCGACCTTGCCCTTCACGAGGTTGATCTTCTCGTCCTCCAGGGCGCGGCGGCGGAACTTGTCGTAGCGCTCGGGGGTGCGCATGTCGATATAGTAGACGGTGCACTCGGCGTCCGGATACTGCTCGCGCACGTACAGGGCCTGCTTGAGCGAAGCCATGCAGCAGATGTAAGAGCAGAAGTTCAGATGGTTCTGGTCGCGGGAGCCGGCGCACTGCACGAAACAGATCTTCTTGGGAGCCTTGCCGTCGGACGGACGCTGGATGACGCCCTTGGTCGGACCGTTGGGCGAGGCGATGCGCTCCATCTGCATGTTGGAGATACAGTTGGGAATCTTGCCCGCCCCAAGGTTTTCGAGCTTGGTCACGTCGTAGGGCTTCCAGCCGGTGGCGATGATGATGCTGCCCGCCTCGAGCTCGATTTCCTTTTGCTCCTGGTTCAGGTCCACGAACTGGCTGGCTGCGATCTTGTTCAGATCGTCCTTGGTACAGGCGTCCTTGTCCACCACGTAGCGCGAGGGGAACGCGAACGGCATGTCTTTGTACAGGCCCTTGCGGGAGCCGAGGCCGAGGTTGAATTCGCTGGAAGTTTCTCCCTCGAGGGTGTCGGCCAGCAGGGAGAGGTCCGCCTCGGCGCGCAGGGTGTAGCGCGGCTTGATGCGGATGGATGCGGTGTAGTCGCCAGCCTTGCCCGTCACCTTGGTCACCTCGGCCATGGTGAAGAACTTGACCCTCGGATTCTTCTTGATCCGCTGGAACTGAATCTCCAGGCCGCAAGACGGAGGGCAGAGCTTCGGGAAGTACTTGTTCAGCTGCGCGACACGGCCTCCAAGGTAGGGCGTCTTTTCTACGATGTAGACCTCATAGCCCACTTCGGCGGCTTCAAGGGCGGCGGTTATGCCGCTGAATCCGCCACCTATCACGAGTATCGGTTTGGACATCATTTTCCTCCGTGGTTTTTCGCGGCCTGGCTTGAAAATGGCCTAAGCCCAGACCTTGGACGCAAATCCGTCAGGGCTTGGGCTTAGACCATTTTGGGCGAAAGGAAAAGAGCGGCCGCGGGCCATGCAAGACCCGCAGCCGCCATTACTGTTCGTCCTAGTCAGGGATGATCTGGTAGTAGGGCTTCTTGAACATCGTGGTCTCACCCTTCTCGGGATCGTACTTGGAGTTCACGAAGCACTTCCACTTGCTGTCATCCAGAGCCATGAAGTCCGCACGGTAGTAGAAGCCCGGGTAACGGGTTTCTTCACGGAAGCGGATGTGCTGCATGTGGAGGCGAACAGTCCACAGGCGGTGGTAGTTCTCCCAGCAGCGCAGCAGTTCGTGCAGGTCGCGGGCAGCCAGCTTCAGGGAGTCTTCCTCGAGCATGTCGAGGAGCCAGAAGCCGGTGTCCAGAGCAGCAGCCGACGTGGTGTAGTAGGTGGCAACGCCGCCGCCGTACTCGTCGGTGTGCTTGACCAGGCGCATCATGAAGTTCTTCGGGGAGATGTACTCGGGGTTGACGACCGGGTCGGTCGAAGCGCCCTTTCCGGCCTCGAAGTTGTAGTACGGACGGTAGATGAGCTTCTTGAGCTCTTCCGAGGATTCCTTGATGGCGGGCTTGAAGTCCTTGTGGTCCACAACCCAGCGCACCATCTGCTTGCCGCAGATGCGGCCCTCGGCGTGGGAGCCGGAGGAGAACTTGTGGCCGGAAGCGCCAACGCCGTCAGCGCAGGTCCACAGGCCGTTCACGGTGGTCATGCGGTTGTAGATCTTACCGTTGTCAGCCTTGATCTTGTAGTCCTCGGGGACCCAGTCCTCGTCCGGACCGGAAACCCAGATGCCGCAGCAGCCGGAGTGGGAGCCGAGCAGGTAGGGCTCGGTGGGCATGATCTCGGAGCCGCGCTCCTCGGGGGCGCAGTTGGTGGCGGCCCAGAGGTTGGCCTGACCAACGCACATGTCGAGGAAGTCTTCCCAGGCCTCGGCCTCGAGGTGCTTCTGCTCGGCCGGGGTCATGGTCTTGAAGGACTCCTGCAGAGCGGTCTTGGTGTCCATGTAGATGGGACCGCGACCCTCGCGCATCTCGCGGAGCATCATGTGGTTACGCAGGCAGGTGGGGATGATGTGGCCGCGAGCGTAGCCGCGCTCCTCGTAGGGCTTCAGCATGGCGCGGTTGGTCACGCAGTAGTCTTCGCCCTTGTAGTTGGTGGCCTTGGCCTTGAAGAGCAGGAACCAGGCGCCGACCGGGCCGTAACCGTCCTTGAAGCGGGCGGGGACGAAGCGGTTTTCCATCATGGTCATCTCGGCGCCGACCTGGGCACACATGGTGTAGGTCGAACCGGCGTTCCAGACGGGGTACCAGGCGCGGCCCATGCCCTCACCGGTGGAGCGGGGGCGGTACACGTTCACGGCGCCGCCGCAGGCGACTACCATGGCGTTGGTGCGGAAGATGTGCACTTCGTTGGCGCGCAGGTTGAAACCGACAGCGCCGGCAATGCGGTTGGGCTCGTTGGCGTCCAGGAGCAGCTTCACGATGAACATGCGCTCCATGATGCGCTCTTCGCCCAGGGCGTTCTTCGCGGCCTCGGCAACGATGACCTTGTAGGACTCACCGTTGATCATCATCTGCCAGCGGCCGGAACGCACGGGCTTGTCGCCGTTGCGCAGGCTCTTGCCGGCGGCCTTGGCGGCGGCGCCGTCGAGGTTCTTTTCGTTCTCGTCCTTGATCCAGCAGGGCAGGCCCCACTCTTCAAAGAGGTGAACGGAATCGTCGACGTGGCGGCCGAGGTCGAAGATCAGGTCTTCGCGGACCAGGCCCATGAGGTCGGTGCGGACCATGCGGACGTAGTCGTCAGCATTGTTGTCGCCGAGGTAGGTGTTGATGGCGGACAGACCCTGCGCAACGGCGCCGGAGCGCTCGAGAGCGGCTTTGTCCAGCAGCATGATCTTGGCGTCAGGGGCGTACTTGTCGGCCCAGCGGACAGCCTCGAACGCGGCGCCGCAGTTGCCCATGCCGCCGCCGACCATCAGAATATCAACATCATGCTCTTTGACTTCGGGCTCAGCCAGCGCCAAACCGCGAGGGGTTTCCTTCATAGGAATCTTAGGCATTGTGTATCTCCTCGATTGGAATTCGTTGAATTCTCAGGAACTACGCACGATTCTCGAAAGAATCGGATCTACCGGTTGGCGCCGCCCTCGCAGGGCATGTCCTGCCAGCACTGGGTGATGTCGCCTGCCTCGATATCGAACTTCTTGCCGAGAGCTTCAATGGGCTTGACCAGCTCGGTCTCGGTGAAGAGCAGCTCGCTTTCCAGGTCGCCGGCTTCGGGCTTGCCTTCAAAGGGCTTGATGGAGCCTTCAGCCGTGGTGCGGATGGGGAACTTGAAGCGCTTCACGGAGCCGTTGCGGAACTTGATGGTCCACATGATGTCCTCGGAACCGCGCAGCGGAATCGAGGTGCCGCCCATGGGAGCGAAGTCCGCATAGGGGCGAGCGGTGATGGCGCCCTGGGGGCAGATCTTGATGCAGGAGTAGCATTCCCAGCAAGCCTCGGGCTCCTGGTTGAACGCAAGCATCTCCTCGGGGTCGAGGATCATCAGATCGTTAGGGCAGATGTACATGCAAGCGGTCTTTTCGCCGCCTTTGCAGCCATCACACTTTTCCGGATCAACATAAGTAGGCATACTCAATCCTCCACATCAGTGATGTTGTTAAGGTTGAAAACCACAGCCAATTAATCTCGATGCCTATATCCCCCCGGCGAGCCGGGGGCGCAAAAAGCAGACGATGCCGTGCACCGCCTGCCCTCTTGCCCGTGTCACACTAGTTCGTTGCCTTTGCGGCCCGAACGGTTTCGCGCGCAACGTCACTGCGCGGACAAAAAAACCTCGCCGCACTCGCCCCCCATGCCGCGCAACACGGCTGCAGAGGCAGGGCACAACGAGGCTCATAAATCTGTTTCTGTATAAAAAAATCAATCATCGCAATATGTTAAAATCTTCCCTGGGTTGGATTGTGAGATAATTAACAAGCCCCCCTGCTCGCTGTCAAGAAAAAAACCGCCGGCCCCGGGCGTCCGAGGCTGCGCAGAGGGTGCGCCGCCGCTCCGAAGCCACAGCCGCTGAAGCTCCGCCCGGAAAGGCCCACCTGTTTGCTGCCCCCATCATCGTGGCCGTTGGCGCCGCCACGGTGTCAGCATGCATATATGGATAGAACGGTGAACGCATGCACCGTCGCCTCTGGGCAGGTATCATGGGAAAAGCAGGCCGCTATGCAGTGTCCATACCTACATGGTATTGTTATGAGTTGCAAATGGCGGCCAAGATAATAGGCGAACAGCCGGAGACGTACCGAAATCGGCTTCTTTGCTCGAACCCGCGTCGAACTTGCCGTGCCGCGGAGTTGCCGGCAGCACCCTGCCGTGGGCACCGGTTTTTTTCTCGAATTGCCTTTCCGGTTGCGCTTGACATTTTGTGAAAAATTTCATTATCCATCGAACTCCGACGAAGCCACGCTGGTGAGGTCCCGTTTCCCCGGCCTCATCCGTGCGCGTGTAGCACCGTCATGATACAGGCTGGGGATCCGAACCGATTATCTGGGTAAAGATTAATTTGAAAAGGAGTCAAGGCATGTCCAAACTCGTTCCCCCTCATGGTGGCAAAGGGCTCGTGATCTGCAAGCTCGAGGGCGCCGAGCTCGAAGCCGAGCAAAAGAAGGCCGAAGGCCTCAAGAAGATTGAAATTTCTGACCGCGTCAAAGGCGACACCATCATGATGGGTATCGGCGGCTTCAGCCCGCTGAAAGGCTTCATGACCAAGGCCGACTGGGAAGGCGTTTGCGAGAAGTTCTTTCTCGCCGACGGCACCTTCTGGCCCGTTCCCGTTGTTTGCGACACCAACGACGAGGACGTGAAGGAAGGCGACGAGGTCGCTCTCGTGGGCAAGGATGGCGTGATCTACGCCACCATGAAGGTCGAAGAGAAGTATGAGCTCAACGAAGACCGCAAGAAGTGGGAATGCGAGATGGTCTTCAAGGGCAACGGTGAAGATTCCGAGAAGTTCTGAGATGTTGCGCTCGAGGATCACCCCGGCGTCC
>JBMCLC010000028.1:0-9562 GCA_048614715.1 Oceanidesulfovibrio sp. | reverse complement strand
CGCATCGTCGCCACGGCCCTGATCATGGACGGCGAGCGCTGCGCCGGCGCCATGGGCTTCGGCGTGCGCGACGGCAAGTTCTACGTCTTCAAGGCCAAGGCGACCATCGTTTCCACCGGCGGCGCCTGCGGCATCTACAAGTCCTACACCTCGGACGGCACCGCTTCCCACCACCAGACCTGGATGTGCCCCTTCAACGTGGGCACGGGCTACGCCATGGGCCTGCGCAAGGGCGCGGAGTTCACCTCCATGGAGCAGCGCTGGGTGGCCGCCCGCACCAAGGACTACTGCGGCCCGGTGGACACAGTGTCCGTGGGCTACAAAGCCAAGATGATGAACGCCAAGGGCGAGTACTTCCTCAACGAGCGCTACGCCCACCTTGGCGGCGACAAGGCCCCCCGTTACATCCGGGCCAACGCCCCCATGGAGGAATGGCGCGAGGGCCGCGGCCCCACCTACGTGGACAGCACCCATCTGGACGAAGAACAGTGCAGGAACATGCTCACGGACTACCTGAACGAGCGTCCGTCATTCGTGCTCTATCTCGCGGCCAATGGCATCGACCCCACCGAGCAGCCCGTGGAAGTCTACGGCTCCGACCCTTACATAGTGGGTGGTCACACCGGCTCCGGCTACTGGGTGGACATGGAGCGCATGACCACCGTGCCCGGTCTGTTCGCTGCGGGCGAAACCGCCGGCGGCAACCCCAACAAGTTCGTGGGCGGCTGCGCGGCCGAAGGCAAGCTGGCCACCCGCGGGGCCATAAAATTCATCGAAGCCAACGGCGACGTGAACATCGACGAGTCCCAGGTGGAAGCCGAAAAGGCCCGCGTGTTCAAGCCGCTGTTCCGCGGCAAGGACTTCGACGGCCTGACTCCCGAAGAGATCAAGGAGCGCCTGCAGCGCCTCATGGACGAGTACGCCGGCGGCACCTCGCAGTTCTATCGCTGCAACGAGGAGCAGCTGGACTACGCCCTCAAGCACATCAAGCTGCTGCAGGAGCAGTCCGGCGAGTACATCACGGTCTCGGACCTGCACGAGCTGATGCATGCGCACGAGGTTTTCGACCGCATCGACGTGGCCGAGATCGTCTGCCACCACCTCAAAGGCCGCAAGGAAACCCGCTGGAGCGGCTGGCAGACCCGTTCGGACTACCCGGAACGCGACGACGAGAACTTCAATTGCTTCGTCGAGACCAGGAAGAATCCGGAAACCGGAGAGATCGAGGTTTTCACGCGCCCGTACGAGCGGATCGTGGACTAGCCGGATCGTTCATCGAGCAAACGAATTCATGGAGGATACATAGATGCCGCCGAAAGTAGATTGGGAAAAATGTGATGGCTGCAAGGGCAAGGACGAGCCTCTGTGCGAGCAGATCTGTCCCGGCAACCTCATGACCCTGAACGAGAACAACAAGGCGTACTGCCGCCCGTACCGCCACTGCTGGGACTGCATGTCCTGCACCAAGGTGTGCCCCGTGGGCGCCATTGAAACGCGCATTCCCTTCCAGATCGGCTACCACGGAGCCAAGCTCATCCCCATGATGGGCACCGACACCATCACCTGGACCTGTCAGGACATCCACGGCAACGTCACCCGCTTCCGGTACAAGAACCGCACGGACGAGGACTAATGGCCAAGATCATCCCGAAAATCGGTGTGTTATTCAATGATCGGGGGGGCCGCCTGGGCGGCTCCCTGGATCTTGAAGCGCTCGTCGACAAGACCGCGAAGATCAAGGGCGTCAAGCACGTCGCGGTGGTCTCGGGGCTCACGCACGAGGACACCACCGGGGCGGTCGATGCGCTGATCCGGTCCGAAGAGATCGACCGGGTGCTCTGGGTCGGATCGTATCCCGACGCCTTCAGGGTCGAAGCGGTGCACACGCTGGCTGAGGCCGGATTGAACAGCTACATGCACGAGTGGTTCGATCCCGGGGACCAGGGACTCCTGAACACCGAGACGAATGACGCCGTACGGCAGAAAAAGGCCCTGACCCTGATGAAGATGGAAGTGGCCCGGGTCAAGCAACTCGCCCCGTTGGAAGGCATGGAGCTGCCGGCCAACGAGCGCGTCGCCGTCATCGGCGCCGGCGTGACCGGTCTGCACGCCGCGGCTGCGCTCATCAAGTCGGGCAAACCCGTAACCATGGTGGAGCATGCCTCCGGCGTGGGCGGCAAGGTCGCCCAGCTGGCGCGGTTCTATCCGCTCATGTGCGACCCGCGTTGCGGGCTGGAGCACGTGCTCTTCGACCTTATGGGTTCCGAACTGCTCGACCTGCGCACACTGTCCAAGGTGGAGCGGGTGGAGGGCTCGCCGGGCAATTTCGAGCTCACGGTGCGCAGTGTCCCACGCTACGTTACCGATGCCTGCGACGGCTGCGGGCTGTGCCAGTCCGTTTGCCCTGTGACTCTGGACGACACCGTGCCCCAGCCGAGTTGTTCGCTTTCGGAAGAGACACAGATGTCTCTGGAAGCCGAGGCGCAAACATCTGCAACCACGGAAACCGGCGCGGAAGGCGGTGCCGATTCGTCCCGGGCTGCGGATGCCGGCGAGGCAACCTCAAACCTCCAACCCATCGAGGCGCGGCCACGAGCGCAGGAGCACGTGCCTCCGGCAGAGCGCCCAGCGAGGTTCAGGCGCAAGGCGATCCATCCGGCCTGGCCCATGCCCCAGCCCGCCGCCTATGTGGTGGAGCGCGAGCATTGCCCGGAAGGATGCAGGGCCTGTGCGGACATTTGCCCGAACAAGGCGCTGAATCTCGACGAAGAAGCGAAGGTTGAAACGGTTAACGCCGGCGCTGTGCTCACCGCAACGGGTTGGGACCTCTACGAGATGGAGCGCCTCCGGGACTACGGGTTCGGCGAGTACCCGAATGTGGTGTCGAGCCTGGAAATGGAACGGATGCTGGCACGCGAGGACCCGCACACCGAACGGATCGAAGGGTTCGCGGCCGGCAACTTCAGAAAGGTCGGGTTCATTCAGTGCGCCGGCAGCCGAGACGAGCGCCACCTGGACTACTGTTCCGGGGTGTGCTGCTCCGCCACCCTCAAGCAGATCCAGGACCTGCGGCGCAGAAATCCGGATGTGACCTGCTACGTCTACTACATGGACATCCGCACCCCCGGTTTCGACGAGCGCATGTACCGCGAGGTCCGCGAGGCCGGCAACGTGGTCTTCATCCGCGAGCGGCCGGCCCAGGTCGGCTTCGAGGAAGCCACGGGCAAGGCCGTCATCGAGAGTCTGGACGAAGTGCTTGGCAGGCGCGTGTCCACGGAGCTCGACCTGCTCGTGCTCGCCGGCGGCATGAAGCCTTCGGCCGGCGGCGTGGAGGCCGGCAAGGTGCTGCGCATGCCCACAGACGGCTACGGCTTTTTCGAGTCACACCGACAGTGCTACCCGGCGGAGACGCAGCGCACCGGCATATTCGCCGCCGGCTGTGCGCGCGAGCCCATGAACGTCTCGCAGTCGGTGGAGTCCGGTGTGTCGGCGGCCATGCGGGCCATGCCCTTCCTGGAGGGATCGCTGAGGGTCGAACCGACCTATCCGGAGTTCAGCGAAAAGAAGTGCGACTCCTGCGGACGCTGCGTGGAAGAGTGCCCGTTCGCCGTGCTCACCTTCAATGAAAAGGACATCCCGGTTCCGGATCTGGCCAGGTGCCGCCAGTGCGGCAACTGCATGGGAATCTGTCCCAAGACGGCCGTCAACCTCCAGGACTCCACCATCAAACAGTACGCCACGCAGATCGAGACGCTGGCGGAGAGCGCATTCCTGCCCAAGGGCGAACCAATCGTCTGCGCGTTCCTGTGCGAGAACGACGCCTGGCTTGCCCACCGTGCGGCGCAGAAGGAAGGCCGGGTGCCGGCCGGTGTGGTTGCTCTGAAAGTGCCCTGCGCCGGCGCAGTGAACAACGCCTTGATTGCCGACGCCCTCTCCTACGGCGTGGACGGCGTATACATAGGGGCGTGCCCGGACGGCACGTGCCATTACGTCCGCGGCAACGAGCTCATCCGCAAACGCAGCGACGACCTTGTGGACAAGCTCAAGAACATGGCCATGGACGCAGAGCGGGTGGCTTTTGAGGGTATCGGCCCCCGCGATGTGGACCTGTATGCGGAATCGCTCCGGGCCTGCTTGGAAACTCTCAGAGAGAAGGGGCCCAACCCCTTCAGGATGTGATGCTTCTGGTGTGGACATGTCTCTTGATACGTCTCTGTCCGCGTATCGGCCGGCAGACGCGAGACCAGAGGAATGGCTGGGAAAGATTGCCCGATTGAAGAACTGCAGCACCGGGTAGACAGTCTGAAGGTCTATGGCGGCAGCATCGGCAGAGCCAGTTGAGGTCTGCGAGCAGGAGGGTATGAAATAAATTGAATATGGTGAGGAGTGATGATCGGTGTGAAGGGCATGTGGTCGGAATTTCACGCCCCTGAAAGGCAGAGCGCCGGCCGTCCCTTCGCGCACCCCTCGTGAACATCGCGTGGGCGATAGTTTTGGGGGAAGAGAACTGCGAGAACGGTTTCACAAGCGATATTCGTTTTCAAGGACGTAGAATTTTCGAAAGAAAAACAAAGGAGAGTGTGTATGCGTGCCGCAATCAAAATTTTGTGTGTCTGTGCAGCCCTGACCTTTGTGTGGGTAGCCCAGCCGGCATTTGCCGGAGAATATCCTGACAAGCCCGTCAAGATACTGACCATGGTCAAGCCCGGCGCCCAGATCGATCTGCTGACCCGCGCCCTGGCCGAGAACATGAAGGATGTCCTGGGCCAGCCTGTGCTGGTGAGCAACAACCCGGGCGGCTCCCACGGCAGCGTCATGGCTTCTGAGCTGAGCTCCGCCGATCCGAACGGCTACACGCTGGGTGTTGGCGCCACGGCGGCATACACGTACACCCCGCACTACGCCGAAACGAACTACACTTTCGATGACTTTACGTTCATCTCCATGCTCGGTCTCAACCAGAGCGGCATAGTCTGCAATCCCAAGCGCCCGTGGAAGAGCCTGAAAGAAGCGTTCGAATGGGCGAAGAAGGAAGGCAAGGGCCTGACCTACATGTTCCAGGGCTCGGACGACCGGGACGTGATGACCCGCATCGCAGACGCCGAAGGCGTCAATTTCTCGTATATGCCCAGCCAGGGCGGCCCGTCGATCATCTCCGCGGTCATGGGCGGCCATGCGGACCTCGGCCACCTGGGCGCGATCCTTTTTGAGTACGTGAAGGCCGACAAGCTGACACTGCTGGCAGCAACCACGCCGCAGCGGCTCACCCAGCTGCCGGACGTGCCCACCCTGCGGGAACAGGGCTGGGACGAATCCGTGGAAATGTACGTGGTGCTGGCCGCTCCCAAAGGGCTGCTCGAGGCGACGCTGTCCAGGCTGGAAGACACCATGGACACCCTCGCGAAGGACGAGGAGTTCCGCAACTTCATCACCACCGACCTCAAGATGGGACCTGTTGAGTTCGGCCGGGAATACGCCGAAGCCTACATGAAGGAAGCGTACGAGCGGTTCGGCAAGCAGGCCGCCGCGATGAAGAAGTAACGCCAATCCAGATGTGCGGCCGTGGTGGGACGAACACGGTTCTCACCACGGCCTTTTTCCGGAACCACTGAAATCATTTTATTTTGCGTATGCACAATACCGACATGGCATTCGTATCCAATAGTACTCCGGAGCGTGCTTACAAAAACCATGGGAGAATACAATGACGAGAATAACGCGAGAAAATCTCGTCTATGGCTTCACCGCCCTGGGGAGTCTGGTGCTCATCGTATGGGTCATCCCCGCCTACTCGCCGGCGTATCCGGGCTACGGGGTGCCGGCCACTCTTGTGCCCAGGGTGGCGGCAGGCATCATCTGCGCGCTCTCCGCACTGGCTCTGGTCCGCAACGCCATTGCGTATTACGCCGCCAAGACCGCAGAAGCCGAGAATGCGCAATCTCCCGTCATAGCGCCGGATGATCGCGCGCTCCTGTGGCACCTCGTGCGCTTCATGGTTCCGTGCATCCTGCTGATGCCGGCCATGAAGTGGATCGGCTTCTTTCCTGCGGGGATCGCGTTCCTGCTGGTGATCCAGCTGTTGTGCGGCCAGCGGAAACCTGTTGCCCTGGTGCTCGTCGCCGTCATTCCTGTGGTCGTCATGTATGCCGCCATGCGTTACGCGCTCGGCGTTCCCATGCCCTGAAAAGACACGTTCTCTACGGAGTTAGCATGTTCGAAATGATTCTTGCGGGATTCATGGACTCCCTGCAACTCAGCAACCTGCTGTTCGTGCTGGTGGGCGTAACGGCGGGCATGGTTGCGGGGGCCATTCCAGGGGTGAACGGGCCCATGGCGATAGCGCTGTGCATCCCACTGTCCTATTACATGTCGCCCATGGCAGCCATCGGCTTTCTCGTGGGGCTGAACAAGGGCGCGTTCTTCGGGGGAGCCATATCCGGCGTGCTGCTGAACACTCCAGGCACTCCGGAAGCTGCCGCCACCACGTGGGACGGGTATCCGTTGTCCAAACAAGGCAAGGGCGAAAAAGCCCTGCGCATGGCGCTGTTAGCATCGGTGTCGGGCGATGCGTTTTCCACGCTGGTGCTCATCCTCGTGGCAGCGCCTCTCGCCGCGGTGGCCATGTACATGGGTCCGCCGGAAATATTCGCGCTCATCTGTCTGGCAATGACCATCATCGCCGGCCTGGGAACCCGGTCTCTCGTTCGGGGGCTCATCGCCGCGGCGCTGGGCATACTCGTGGGCACCATCGGCATGGAGCCTGTATCCGCTCTGCCGCGCATGACCTTCGGCATGTTCCAGCTCGAGCGGGGCATATCGCTCATCCCCATCGGCATCGGGATGCTGGCGTTCGCCGAGATACTCATCCAGCTGGAACGCCACATCCGCTACGGCGGCAGCGAGTGCACCCTGTCATTTTCATCCAAGCGGGAAGACCGCATCGTGTCCTGGGCCGAGTATCGCGAATGCATCAGGACGCTCCTGCGCTCTTCCGTAGCCGGGACCGTGGTCGGGGCGTTGCCCGGTCTCGGCGCTCCGGTGGCCTCGTTCTTTGCGTACGATCAGGCCAAGAAACGGTCCAAGAACCCAGAAGAATTCGGCAAAGGCAAGCTCGAAGGCATCGCTGCTTCCGAGTCCGCCAACAGCGCGGTGGTGGCCGCCAGCCTCATTCCTCTGTTCACTCTGGGGATCCCGGGCAACGTCGCTGCCGCGCTGCTCATCGGCGCGTTCGTGATCCACGGCATGATCCCCGGGCCCTTGATGTTCGAACAGAACGCGCAGTTCATATACTCCATATACGGCAGTCTGATCATCGCGAACATCTTCCTGCTTGGCGTGGGCCGCATCGGCCTGAAGACGTTCTGCAAGGTCGTGCAGACGCCGCCCGTCATTCTGTACCCGATCATCATCTTCACATGCATCATGGGTGCGTATCTGGCCGAGTACTACGTGTTCGACGTCAAGCTCATGCTGTTCTTCGCATTCCTCGCCTACTTCATGCGCAAGTTCGACTTCAACCATATCTGCTTCATCATCGGGTTTATTCTGACGCCCATATGGGAGACTTCGCTGCAGCAGGTGATCATCGCCTCGAAGAACGACTTCTACATGTTTTTCTCCCGGCCTGTGGCCATGGCGCTCATGGCCATAACCGCATACATCATCTTCAAGACCACCGTGAAGACACTCAGGAAGGACGTGAAAGGGGAGGGCCTTGCCCGGTAGTCGTGGCTGCATGGCGTGACGAGTCTGACAACGGCGCCGGGTGCGGTGTTCCGCATCCGGCAGCAAGCAAAGGCGGGACCATGGGAAAGCCGAACACGAGCCGGATCATTCTGGACTGGCCTGAAGAGCGGGCAGCCGAAGACGAGCGATATCCACGCTGGTGCGTGCCCTGCTCGAATATCTGCCTGGACTTTCACGGGGACCCGGCCCGCGCGAACCTCGTGGTCTTCTCGGACGGCAACCACCACATGGCCCTTCGGGACAGCCTGCAACGATTCCTCGCGCAGAATCCTGGCGTCTACGATATCTTCTACGCGACCACCCCACCGGGACCGGTGGCGAACATGCTTCGCAGCGGCGGGTTGCGCCTCGGCAATCTGACCATCTCCGCCACGCCGCATCTCTTCATCAGCCCCCCGGATGTGCTCGACCGTCTCGTTGCCGGAGGCGAGATGGCCGGGCATGTCCCGTTCGTCAGAAATCAGGGCAACGTACTGCTGGTGCGCAAGGGCAACCCAAAGAACATCCGGAGCGTGGTCGACCTGCTGCGAGACGACGTGCGGCTGTTCCTTTCCAACCCGGACACCGAAACCGCCAGCTTCACGGCATACTACGAAACCCTGCGGGCTCTTGCGCCGGACACCGAGACCGGCAGAGGCTTTCCGGACGCCAAGATATCCAGAGGCCAGGTCGTCTACGGCGAGCGCATCCATCACCGCGAAGCTCCGCAGGCCGTAGCCGAGGGCTCTGCCGATGCGGCCATGGTCTTCTATCATCTCGCATTGCGTTATCTGCGGATATTCTCGGAGCATTTCGACGCTGTCCCCCTGGGCGGCAGCATGGATGCGCCCGATCCGCTGCCGGGCAACGTCAAGGGCGTGACGCACATGGGCCTCGTAGGCGAGGGCGGCAAGTGGGGGACGAATCTTTTCGAGTTTCTGCGTTCGGCGCAGGTCATGGACATCTACCGCAGCCACGGGCTGCTGCCCGCGGAAGATTCCGCTTAGAGCGTCTGCGGATCGGGCGACGAGCCCGGGAGCGTGCCCGCGGCGCAGGTCAGCTTGCACGTCGTGTAGCGCCATTCCCCGGCGCGCAATCGCTACGGATTTGGGCTGTTCGTGTCGGACATGTCCGATAGCCGTTCGAGCTCCAGCTCAAGGCGTTGCTCCACTGCGTGCACCGAGTCCGTGTAGCGTCCGAGTCCGGCGTAGAGTACAGGCACCACAAAAAGCGTAATCGCGGCGGAAAAGAGCACGCCGCAGACGATGACCATGCCGATGGCCATGCGGGACTCCGCGCCGGCGCCTGTGGCCGTGGCCAGGGGGATGGCGCCCACGGCGGTGGATATGGTGGTCATGAGCGCGGGCCTCAGACGCATCACCGCGCCTTCGAGCGCCGCGTCGACCACGCTTCTGCCGGCGTCGCGAAGCTGGTTGGCGAACTCCACGATGAGAATGCCGTTTTTGGTGTCGAGGCCGATAAGCAGGATCGTGCCGATCTGCGAGTAGACGTTCACGGTCTGCCCCGAGAGCAGCAGCCCTATGAAACCGCCGGTGAGGGCCAGGGGCACGGTGAGCATGATAACGCCAGGCAGAATGAAGCTTTCGAACTGGGCGGCCAGGACCAGAAGACCACGAGCAGCGCGAAGCCGAACGCGAAGAGCAGCGAGCCCGTGGACTCCCTGAATTCGCGGGATTCGCCCTTGTAGTCCACGCCTGGTTGACCGCCCAGCTCCTCGGCCACAACCTCCTCCAGAAACGTCAGCGCTTCGTCCAGCGTGTAGCCCTCGGCGAGGCTCGCGCTGGGCAACATCCCGAGACTGCCTGTTATCATCGAC
>JBMCLC010000027.1:0-9659 GCA_048614715.1 Oceanidesulfovibrio sp. | reverse complement strand
GGGAGGCGCAGTGATACGTCTCCACACCGTGGGCCGAACGGTGGCGGCTCGCGTTCGCGTGGCAGGAAATGAAGATGTCGGCGGCGTGACGGTTGGCCAGGGCGGTGCGGGCCGAAAGCGGCAGATAGTAGTCGTCGCTGCGGGTGAGAAAAACGCGGGCGCCGGAGACCTCTTGCTCTATGGCTCGGGCGGCCCGGCGCGCCACGTCGAGCACCACATCCTTTTCCTGCAATCCGTTGGGGCCCACGGCCCCGGGGTCGAACCCGCCGTGCCCAGGGTCGAGCACGATGCGCATGGAGCCGGTCCTGACGTCGCTCAACGCGGCTTTTTCCCGCTCCGCCGCGCGCTCCAGGGACGACAGGGCTTTCGCGTCTTCCGGATGATTCGCCAGTGCTTCAGGCCCCTTGCCGGGAGAAGCCTCCCCCGCCCAGGACCGCACGATGCGTCCGTATTCGTCGTCCGGAACCCGGGACGCGGCCGCGCGCATGGTCTCGGCTGCCCTGGCGTTGTCTCCGGAAGCAAGGTAGGCCCTGCCCAGCAGGCTCCTGAGCCAGGGATCGTCCGGGGCGATGGAAAGTGCTCTGCCAATGGCGGCCATGGCCTCGCGGTGCTTGCCGGCAGCCAGCAGATTTTGCCCCTCGATGCCCAGAGCGACGGGGTCCCGACTCCCGGCAGCGAGGGCGGCAAGGATTCCCGACCCGGGCGCAAGCATGCCCGCGAGACCGAACGCCCCGGCAAAAAGGAATGATCTCCTGGAGATAGGCTTCATCGTCAGATACGGCTCCCTTGTCCGGCCTGTTTCGAGGCGGCCGGACGCAACGATTTCAGCTATTTTCTTGCAAAAACCGGCCCACCCTGGACATGGATTTCGGACGCCGCGCCGCCTTGCCCTCATCACCGCGCAATGCTAGGAAAAAACGATACATTCTGCTGCCACCCGTTTCCAGGAGGTTGCCCATGCGTCTCTATCTCATGCAGCACGGCACGGCGTTTCCCAAGGAAGTTGACCCTGAGCAGCCGCTGAGTCCGGTGGGCGCCGAACAGGTGGAGGCATCCGCAAAGGCTATGCAAGTGCTCGGCATCAAGCCGGAAATTATAATCGCCAGTCCCAAGAAGCGCTCTCGCCAGACCGCGGCGCGCGTGGCCGTGGCCCTGGGCGTGCCCGAAAGCGAGGTCATGGTGAGCGAAACCGTGAAGGCCACGGCCAACAGCTACGTGACCCTGGAGTTCATCGCCAGCCTGCCGCGTGCGGAATCGGTCTTCATCGCCGGCCACCTGCCCAACCTGGAACGGCTCGCCGCCTTGTTCGTGGCTGCGGACGGCAAGGCTTCCATAACGTTTCAGAACGGCGGATTGACATGCATCGACGCGCCCCGCCTGGAAAGCGGCCAGGGCTCGCTCGTCTTCCATCTCACGCCCAAACAACTGCGAGCGATCGCGGGCGTCTAGGGCATGCTGCTCATAGGCGTGGACTGCGCCGCCAACCCGCGCAATGTTGGCGTCGCTCTTGGAACGCTAAACAATAACCACGTCCACGTGTCGGGGGTTTTTTCGGGCCGCAATCGGCATGAGATCGTCGAGCGCATCGCCGACGCAATCCGCGAAGCGCACGGTCCGGTACTGCTCTGCCTGGACGCGCCACTCGGCTGGCCACGGGCCCTGGGCGACGAACTCCATACCCACATTGCCGGAGCGTCGCTCGAAGCCTCCGCCGATCGGCTCTTTTCCCGGGAAACGGACCGCTTCGTCCGGCAGGCGCTGGGCAAACGGCCGCTGGAGGTGGGCGCGAACTTCATCGCCCGCACGGCGCGCGCCACCCTCGATCTGCTGGAATCTTTGCGCGAAGCCACGGGCCAGGCCATTCCCCTCGGCTGGCAACCGCTCAGCGATTCTGACGGCGCAGCCGCCCTGGAGACATACCCGGCGGCCGTGCTCTCCTGCCGCGGCCTCGCCATGCCCTGCTACAAGAAGGACCACGCCAAGCGCGAGCACGTCCTGGCGAGCCTGGCCGAAGAACTCCATGTTTCTGATGACATACACACACGGACCCTGGCCACGGAACACGCCCTGGACGCCGCCCTCTGCCTGCTGGCTGGAGCGGATTTCCAGCGCGGGCTGGCGCTGGCGCCACCAAAGCCGCTCAGGGAAGCGGCGATGAAGGAGGGGTGGATATGGGTACGGGGCAAGAAATGATGAACGCCGCCCGACGGCAAGGGGATCATCGGCATCCTTGCCCCCGAGAAGGGACACGGGAGCCCGGCTCCCCAGGCGGGGTGCAGGAGGGGCTGAGCCCTCGCCTTCCATCAAGCAATTAAAAAATCTGAATATATTACAAAAAATCCGGGTCCACGCCGGCTCGGCCGTTGGCGAGCATGATCTTGACGAACTGGATGGATTTGTCGTCCACGGGCACGATGGGGAAGTGGCCCTTGCAGGCGTCGCACTGCGCCATGGTGGGCTGCGTGGGCCCGATAAGCGGGACCTGGCGCTGGCAGAAGGGACAGGCGTAAAAAAAGACGAGCTCCATGGAGCTCGGTCGGGTCGGTGTTAGCGGCTTGTCGTTTTTCGGCATGATTCGACACCCTCCACGATGAGGGTTTCTCCGTTCATGGGTTGAGGTTTCTTCACATCCCAGAGATCCAGGATGGTGGGGGCGACGTCTCCGAGCGCGCCTTCGCGCAGCATCACGCCCTGGGAGCCTGGGCTCACCAGCACGAAGGGCACGGTGTTGGTGGAATGCGCGGTCATCACCTCGCCGTGGATGTCCAGCATTTCCTCGGCATTGCCGTGGTCCGCGGTGATGATGGCCTGACCGCCGGAGTCCACCGCGGCGCGAACGAGCGCGCCCACGCACGCGTCCACGGCTTCACACGCCTTGATCGTCGCAGGAATGACGCCGGTGTGGCCGACCATGTCCAGGTTGGCCAGGTTGCAGACCACGAGGCTGTACTTCCCGCTGTTCCAGGCCTTCACGAGCTTGTCCGTGACCTCGGCGCAGCTCATCTCGGGCTTTTCGTCGTAGGTGGCCACATCCCGGGGCGACGGCACCATGATGCGGTCCTCGCCGTCAAAGGGTTCCTCGCGGCCGCAGTTGAAAAAATAGGTGACGTGGGCGTACTTCTCCGTTTCGGCGATGCGCAGTTGTCTGACGCCCATGCCGGCCACGACCTCGCCCAGGACCGCATTGTACGATTCCGGCGGGAACGCGGCGGAGACGCCGAGTTCGGTGAGGTCCGAGGAGTACTCGGTCATGGTGGCGTAGTCCGCGAGGTCGGGCAGCACGTCGCGGTCAAAGCCCTCGAAGCCCGGGTCGTTGAACGCATAGGACAGCTCACGGGCGCGGTCCGCGCGGAAATTGTAGAAGAACACGGCGTCGCCGTTCTTGATGACGCCCTGGGGCGCGCCGTCTTCATCCACAACCACGCGAGGCTTGATGAATTCGTCGGTTTCACCGGCTGCGTAGGCGTTTTGCACTGCCCGTACCGGGTCTGTCACCTGTTCGCCCTCGCCCAGGGTGAGTGCGCGGTAGGCCAGGGCCACGCGATCCCAGCGTTTGTCGCGGTCCATGGCGTAGTAGCGACCGGAGATAACGCCCACGCGGCCCACGCCGTGTCGCTGGAACATGGCCATGAGCTGTTCCATGTAGCCCGCGCCGGACTTGGGCGGCGTATCCCGACCGTCCATCCAGGGGTGGACCACCACGTCCACGCCGGCGTCCGCGCAGATTCCAAGGAGTGCGTCGAGGTGGCGGATGTGGCTGTGCACCCCGCCGTCCGAGAGCAAGCCCATGAGGTGGAGCGCGCCGCCGGACTGCCTGGCCTTCTCGATGGCGTTCTTCAGAGCCTCGTGCTCGGCCAGGGCGTTCTTCTCGATGGCCACGTCGATACGCAGCATGTCCTGCATGATTACGCGGCCGGCGCCGAGGTTCATGTGGCCGACCTCGGAATTGCCCATGAAACCGTCCGGCAGGCCCACGGCGCGGCCGGAGCATTGCAGGGACGTGGAGGGCCATTCGGCGAGCAGACGGTCCAGCTCCGGAGTGTCGGCGCGGGATAAGGCGTTGCCCTGGGAATCTGGCGCTTCGCCCCAGCCGTCTAGGATGAGCAGGAGCGTGGGCCGGGGACGATTGGCGGCCATCATGCGCCCTCGTCGTCGTAATCGCCCGTGTAATCGGAGGATTCGGCTTTATCTTCCGTTATGCCCGTGTCCAGGCGTCCGGCGCCGGCCCACAGACCCTCCAGGTTGAATAGGGAACGGCCCTCGCCCTGGAAAATGTGGATAAGCAGGTCGTTGAGATCCATGAGTATCCACAATCCGCCCTTGTAGCCTTCCATGCCGAGGTATTCGATATTCTCCTCGCGGCAGGTGTCCAGCACGGCGTCGGCCAGGGCCTTGGCGTGGCGCTGGGAGGTGCCGGTCACCAGGATGGCGGCCTCGGTGGGTGTGGGTTGGCGGGAAAGATCCAGGCCGACGATTTCCCGGCCCTGCTTCTCGTACAGCGTGCCGGCGAGCAGGCGGACTTTCTCGGCCGTGGGGATTTGGGAATATTTCTTTTCGGGCGCTTTCAATGCCATGGCGATCTGGTGTCCCTCTCGTGTGGTCGTATGGTTTGCGGCGTCAGCTTGCGGCTTGGTAACGCGCCTGGACTACGTCGTCGAGGGCACGTTTCGGGACATGGTGCACGCGCTCGCCGTCGCGGTAGTACTTGATGGAGCCGTCCGGGGCAAGGGGGTCAACAACCACGTCCTCGGCCGGCTCGCCCAGGGCCACCACCAGCAGTATGGACAGTGTTTCCGGCAAATCCAGCACCACGGACAGCTTCTTGCGCTGGACATTGCCGATGATGCACGCGCCCAGACCGCGCTCCGCCGCGCCGAGCTGCAGGGCCAGAGCGGCGATGCCGTGGTCGCAGTCCACGTTCTTGGCGATCTCCGCGTCAGCCAGAATCACCACGTAGGCGACGGGGCGTTCCCCTTCGGCCGGACCGGGCCAGTCCTTCAGGTAGGAGGCCCACCCCAGGCAATCGAATATCCTCGCGTTGGTGCGCGGATCGTTGGAGAGCACGTATTTGAGGGGCTGGAGGTTGCCGCCGGAGGGCGTGAGCCTCGCGGTGTCCACCAGGGCCTCGAGGGTCTGCATGGAAACAGGCGAGGATTCGCGATACCGGCGCACGGTCCGCGCCCGCGCCACCAGATCGTGGAAGTCTGTATGTGCTGTCATCCAGGCGACATTACTGGATTCACCGAGGGCTGGCAACGGTTCGGCGATACTGTGCCAATGACTTGGATGACAAGCGTTTGAAAACCTATTCATCCACATCGTTCAGGGACCAATCATACTCTGGAACTCGACCTCCACATTGTCTCCCAGCTCCTGCATTTCTTTCTCAAAAATCCCTTCCGCATACTGTTTAACGAACGGCACCACGCCGCCGGGTGCTTCAAAATCTTCTTCATACCATTCCATAATATCTGGCTCAGATACAGTGTGTCGTCCTCGATCCAGGTCTTTCTGGAATCGTTGAGGAGTCTTTGAGTGACTTTATCGAGCTGTTCATCGATCTTTGAACCGACATACGGCTTGTCATACAGCGGGGGCAGCTTTTGGCTGCGCAATTGAGGGCGAAGTGGATTCGCGGATCGCCGTACTCCTTGCTCAGGAGTTGTTCGATCGCATCAAGGCTGTACTGCGTGCCCTCCAGATTGATGTACTCCTTCTCTAACGGTCTTTCGAGCAAGCCGTCGATATCGCGTATCGAGTCGTTCCACGGGTAGCTTTCGAGGATAAGCTTAATTGTCGCACTGTTGTGCAGATTGATGTAAAATGCATCCCGTCTTTGGTGAGCGCGTCGCGAGCCACGGTTTTGAGTAACTTGAGGTAGTCTTTGAGCCGAATCTCATTCTTCCCGCATGAACGAGAAATAGTCCACGCGGCCCGTATCGTAGTTCACATTTTTTTTCAGGAGATCGGCCCGCACGGTATGGTCCAGCTCGGCCGCCCGTGCAGGCGAAACCAGCGTTGCGGCGAGAACGACCAAACCTGCGCACAAAAAAGCGCCTCGGCGTCCGGGCATGCCGCAGCCTCCGTTTTTTTTTGATTATTGCTGAAGGCACCAAATGATCAGCAACGCGTTGCTCGTTGTCGCAGGCACGACCTGGAAGAAGGCTGAGCCACGCGGCGAACGCCGCGGGAGCAGGATGTTTGCAACATTCCGCTCTGAACAATATTCGCCAGCAATGCTTTCTATACCATGCCGACACGAACAATGGTCATGCCTTGATGCTCAATACCCGCTTTTGCCCTTTGCCCATGCCTCATGCTATGACGACACATTCCACTACTCCGGGAGTTATACGCATGCAGCCGAAAATCATGGAGGAACGCTACGGCCGATTCAAGGAATCGGCGCTCACCCTCTTCTCCATTCTCCACGAGCTCGCCACCGAGGTGGGCGAAACAGCGCCCATTCTGCGTGACATCGCCATCGTGGACACGCCGGGCACCAACACCCTGCTTACCCACCACCAGGAGGTCACGGAAGGCTTCATCCCCCGCGCCGACCTGGTGATCTTCGTGTTCCCGGCCATAAACCCGTACACCAAGACGGCCTGGGAGTTCTTCGAGTTCGTGCACCGCGACTGGCACAAAAAGATCGTCTTCGTGCTCCAGCAGGCAGACCGCGCCACGGAACGCGAACTGGAGATCAACACCCGGCGCGTCCACGAACTTGCACTCGAGCGCGGCGTGTCCGAACCGCGGATATTCGCCGTCTCGGCCCAGGAATCGCGGGTGAATCCCGAGGCCGGCGGCATGGAGGCGATCTGGCGGACCATCCGGGAGACAGTCACGGGCGGCCGGCACTATATGCTCAAGATGCGCTCCCTGCTGGAAACGGCCCGCCACGCCCACGAACTGCTGGGAGCGGAGCTGTCCCGCCAGCGCGAGGCCCTGGACCAGGACCGCAAGGAACAGTCCCTCGTCCTGGAATACCTCGCCCTGGGCGAAAAAGGCTCCCTGGCCGATCTGGAAAGCATCGTGGACCGCAGCCTGGCCGCCTATGACCGCGAGGCCGCGGCCGCAGTCAGCGAGTTTGAGGAAGGGCTCGGTCTGCCCAGCCTGCTGGCCAACTCCTTCAAGGCCATTACCGGCCGAAAGAACAACCTGAAGCGCTGGCTGGAGGATATTAACCGCCGTTTCGAGGAACGATTCGCCAAGGAGATGGAAATAGTCACCAACCGCGCCGCCGGCGAGCTGGCCACGGGCATGGGCAAGGTGGTGGATGGTCTGCTGAACCAGCTTGAGCGCTCTGCCAGCCGTGTGCCGCCAGGCGTGAAGTCCCGCGACGTGGCCGCGGACCGTCTGGCCGTGGTCCGGCAGGTCACGGACAACGTCTTCAAGCTGCGGGAGAAACCCGCGGCGTCCGGCGCTCTCTCACCGGACGAATTGCGCAAGCTGGGCGACCGCACCGTGGTGGGCGGATTCATCACCGCCGTGGGCGCGATCATCGCGGCCTCGGCCCACGCCGTTGTCTTCGACGTGACCGGCGGGCTGGTAACCACCGCCGGCGCGATCATCGCCCTCAACGCCATCGCCTTCAAGCGCCGCGGAGCCATCAGGGCGTTCCGCGAGTCCTTCGAACAGGGCCGCGAGCGGTTGGAGGAGGAGCTGCGCGAGCGCCTATCCCGCGAAGTGGAAACGGTCTACCAGGATCTGGAGCAAGCCTTCGAACCGCTCTTCAGCCACGTGGCCACGCAGGAGACACGCGTGGGCGAGCTGAGCGAACGCCACGCGGCCATCGGCGCGGACATCCGTTCGGAACTGGACACGCTCGCGGATATGGAGGCGGACACCGCCCAAACGGACACAGCGTCCTGAACAGGATTGGCCTTTCGGAAGTCCCGGCTCTTGACCGCAGGCCACGGCGTGGGGCATCCACACGGTTACCCGATGCAGCACGATTCCCAATTACGCCAAGGAGCTCGCTACAATGATCTACGACGTGGACAAGGAGACCCTCCCCCGCGAAGACATGCAGGCCCTGCAACTCCGCCGTCTCAAGGACCTGTGCGAACGCGTGTACGCGCGCGTGCCCTTCTACAAGAAGAAGTTCGACGAGGCGGGCGTCACGCCGGCCGATATCCGGTCCCTGAGTGACCTCCAGTACCTGCCCTTCACCGAGAAGCAGGATCTGCGCAACCACTACCCCTACGGCCTGTTCGCCGTGCCCAAGGAGAACATCGTACGGCTGCACGCCTCCAGCGGCACCACCGGACGCGCCACCGTGGTGGGCTACACCCAGCGCGACCTGGAAAATTGGGCGGACTGCATCGCCCGCTCCCTCATGATGGCCGGCGCAACCCGCAAGGACATCATCCACAACGCTTACGGCTACGGCCTGTTCACGGGCGGCCTGGGCCTGCATTACGGCGCGGAGCGGCTCGGCGCCACCGTGGTCCCTGTCTCCGGCGGCGCCACCCGCCGGCAGATATCCCTGCTCAAGGACTTCGGCCCCACGGTCATCTGCTGCACGCCCTCGTACATGATCTACCTGCAGGAAACCGCACGGGAGATGGGAATCGACTTCAAGGAGCTGCCCCTGCGCATCGGCATCTTCGGTGCCGAGCCCTGGACCGACGAGATGCGCCGCGACATCGAGAACAAGACAGGCATCACGGCCGTGAACATCTACGGCCTGTCCGAGATCATGGGCCCCGGCGTGTCCATGGAGTGCCACGAAGCGCAATGCGGCATGCACATCTACGAGGACCACTTCCTGCCCGAGATCATCGACCCCTCCAACGGCAAACCCGTGGCCCAGGGCGAAGACGGCGAACTCGTCTTCACCACCCTCACCAAGGAAGGCATCCCGCTCATCCGCTACCGCACGCGAGACCTCACCAACCTGGACTACACGCCGTGCATCTGCGGCCGGTCCACCGTGCGCATGAGCCGCATCAAGGGCCGCTCGGACGACATGCTCATCATCCGCGGGGTCAACGTCTTCCCCTCGCAGATCGAAAGCCTGCTTCTGGAATCCGGCGGCCTCACCCCGCACTACCAGATCATCGTGCGCCGCGAAGGCGCCCTGGACACCATGGAAGTGCAGGTGGAAGTGGACGAGAAACTCTTCTCGGACGAAATCAAGAATCTGCAGCGCCGCGAACGCGATATTCAGGGCAACATCAAGGAATTCCTCGGCGTGACCGCTTCCGTCAAGCTCGTGGAGCCGCATTCCATAGAACGCAGCGTGGGCAAGGCCAAACGCGTTATCGACCAGCGGAGCGAGTAAAGACTCTATACATGCGCTTGATTCATCTGTGGCAAGCCAAGGGCTCGGCCCTCAGACTCCCGCCGGGAAACATTGGTCCCCGGACCCCTTTTCTGGGGTCCAGGAGAACGAGGTTCCCCTGGCAGGGGGACCGGGGGGACAGCGTCCCCCGCAAACTACGGCATGAATCCTTCGAACACGTAGGCTTCGGCCCAGGTGCGGGCGGCGGCCAGGGCGGCGGGAGTTTTCAGGGTCCAGGTGACGAGGGCCACGTCCTGTAGGCCGAGCCGCGTGATCCAGGCGTCCGGTTGGCATTCATGGTGTACGGACACGGCATGCGGTCTCGACAATTTGTGATGCCAGCGTTCGCGGCGGTGTTGCGCCTCGCCCA